>REEL01000136.1 GCA_007695095.1 Chitinophagaceae bacterium
AGGATAAAAGCCTCAAGAGACCAAAACCCAAGAAGGCCAAATTCCAAAAATTCAATGGCAGCATTTTTATTCGCCAGCTTATAAAAGGAAAAACCTTACAATATTTTCGTCCTTAAATTTTTGAGTTCTTGGCTCTTGGTCTCCTTGGGTCTTAAAACACCCTACACCCTCAACAAAAAATTCTCTTTTTTGAAACTCTTATCCTGAAACAAGTAAGCTACTTTAACAGCTTTTTCTAAAACTTTTAGGAGCTCGAAATAATCATTTGGTTTATTGACATATACATTTGCTCCATTCAAAAATGTTTCTTCTATATCCTTCTCAGACGAGGAAGTCGAATATATGGCAATTGAAATATCCTTAATTTTTTCATTATTTCTGATTTCTTTCAAACACTCCAGACCATTTTTGCGGGGCATATTCAAATCGAGAAAAAGCAAATCAGGCAATGTATTGGCATCGTTGAGTAAATAATTCATAAGCTCTACACCGTCAAAAACAGTTTCTACTTTAGTTTCAATTTTTAATTCATTGAATGCTTCTTTAAAAAGTAAGCGATCTGCTGAGTCATCATCAGCCAATAATATGTTAAGTATTTTTTTTGTCATAGTTGGTTAATCTTAATTAGGAATGTAAATATCAAAGGTAGTTCCTACATTTAATTCACTTTTGACAGTAACTATACCGTTATGATTTTCTATTATTTTTTTTACTATTGCCAAACCAATTCCGGAGCCGGGATAAACATCTTTGCTGTGTAATTTTTTAAAAGCTGTAAAAATTTTATTCGTATATTCTTTATCAATACCAATACCGTTATCTGTAACAGCAATATGACAATATTTTTTCTGTGGTACAAGATTTAAATCATTTGATTTACCGGTTTTCATGCTTTTACATTTCACACTTATCACCGGTGGAATTCCTTTACGCGCAAACTTTAAGGAATTACTAATCAGGTTATAAAAGATTTGGCGAAACTGGAATGGTATGATTTTAATTTTACACTCACTATCTACTACTATTACAGCTTTTGATTCTTTTATTCGATCATTTAACTCTGATAGAACATCTACAACTATAGGTTTAACATCCGTGCTAATAAAGTTTTTTTCTGATGTAGATATCAAGGAAAAGGCCAGTAAATCTTTAATAAGTCGCTGCATTCTAACTGCAGAAAGATCAATGAACTGAAAATAACTTTTACCATCCTCCGAGAGATTTTTATATTCTTTTTCGCGTATTCTCCCGATAAAAATTTGAATTTTTCGTAAAGGTTCTTGTAAATCATGACTTGAAATATAGGTAAAAGCTTCAAGCTCTCTATTTGTATTTTCTAGTTTAGTAGAGTGTTTTTCCAAAGATTCATTTGCCTGCTTCAATTTTTTTGTTCTTTCATACACTGCTCTTTCAAGCTTTTTATTATCTAATTGTGATGTTTTATAATCAGCTTCCAATTTTTCTTTTTCTTTTTGTCTAATCAGGGTGATTTCTGTAATATCATTAAAAGAAAGTAGTATGAGTTCTTCTCCATGAATTTTTTGAATAATCTTGTTAGCGTTCAGTAAAAATATTTTTTCTCCCATACCCGGGAAAGTGTGCTTAATTTCAAAATCCTGTATAGAAGTATTCTTCGGCAGTATGTCTTCAAGCAATTCCTTTAGTTGAGGTATATTTAATTGTTTTTTTGATAAATCGTATAAAGACTCCCCTTCAGCATCTTTCTCTGAAATATTAAAGGTTTTATAAAAAGTTTTATTTGCCTTTTTTATGCACAAATATTTATCTAACACAATCAAAGGCTCATGTAAAGTTGAAACAACAGCCTCCGCATAATCATAAGATTCATTTAACAAATCATTTCGGGTTTGTAATTCCTGATTGGTGGTAATCAGCTCTTCATTTGAAGATTCAATTTCTTCTTTTGATGTTTCTAACTCTTCATTTACTGTTTGCATTTCTTCATTACTGGAAACCACTTCCTCATTGGCACTCTGTAACTCTTCAATAATGGTTTCAAGCTCATCAGAATATTCAAGTGCATCTGCATGTGTAGCGGCTAACTCCTCCTCTAATTTTTTAATTCTTCGGTCTTTAGATTGAGCGGTATTTCTTTTTGCTTTTGTTTGTTCAATTTCCTTTTCATCCAGTTTACTTTTATTAAAAAGTACGAGCATTAAAGGTTCTCCCCATTTTTCATTTAAAGGAACGACTTCAAAACTAACAGAATATGTAAAAGTATCTACGACTAATTCCAAATCACTTTTCTGCTCACGTTTCTTTGATTTTATTACTCTGGAAATGCTGTTTCTCAGGGGAAATGCAATTTCAGGACGAACCATTTTCAATACATTTAAGGTTGCACGCCCGGGAGCATTTTTGAGAAAGAAATCAGTAGCTCCACGAAACTGAAGAATCTCCATTTGGTGATTAATAACCACTCCTGCCGGCATAAAATCTGAAAGTAGTATATCATCAATTACATGATCAAGGTTTTGTACATTTTTTTGAGTCTTTAGTTTTTGTTTTCCGGGATAAATTGTATTTATAAAATTGGCGGGTCTTGGGCTATTTCCATTCGATGTTCTTGGAGCAAAAGACGGCATTAATTTTGTTCCGGACACTCTTGTGCGAGAATATATTTTTAATTTTTTCTCAGTTATAGTAAATAGTTGGGCAGCAGAACTTATAGCCTCTGACTTTCCCAGCATTAAAAAACCGTCTTCATTTAGTGAATAATGGAAAGTTGAAAGCACTCTTTTTTGAGTTCTTACATCAAGATATATAAAAAGATTCCGGCAGCTGATTAAATCCAATTTGGAAAAAGGAGGATCCGCTAAAATATTATGCTGGGCAAAAATGCACATTTCTCTTACATACTTACTAATGCGATATTTTCCTTCACTTTTAGTAAAAAATCGTTGTATACGACTTGGAGAAACAGATTCCAGTTCATTTACAGCATATAATCCGATACGTGCTTTTATAATAGCCTTATCACTCAAATCAGTAGCGAAAATTTGAACAGGTATGACTGTAGCATTTTTTTGCTGTATTTCAAGCAATATCATAGCAATTGAGTAAACTTCTTCACCCGTTGAACAAGCCGGAATCCAAATCCTTAAAGGCTCACTTTTCGATTTACTTTTTAAAATTTTCGGAAGAATTGTAGACTTTAAATATTTGTATGTATCAGAATCTCTGAAAAAACTGGTGACATTAATGAGAAAATCCTGGTATAAAATGGCAGATTCTTCTTTTTTTGTACATACAATCTTAGCATATTCTTCAATTGACTTCAATTTATAAAGCAACATTCTTCGCAAAATGCGTCTTTTAATAGTTTGCAATCGATATGATTTAAAGTCAACCCCGGTTGTTTTTTGTAAATGCTCTAAAATTTTCATTAAACTCGGACTGGTGTCTTCTATCAAATCTTCTTTAACGGATTTTAGTCCTGAACTAATCACAAACGGATGATCCGAGAGGCGTGCTAATTCATTTGCTATTTCTTTTGGAGGTAAAATGAAATCAATTACTCCGGCAGCAATAGCAGATTTGGGCATACTATCAAATTTTGCTGTTTCATCCTGAGCAAAAGTCAGCCCTCCGGCATTTTTAATAGCTTTTACACCCTCAGTACCATCATTTGCACTACCACTTAATATAATACCAATTAAGCTGCCTTTATGTGTTTTTGCCAGTGAAGTGAATAAAATATTGATGGGTAAATTATATTTAGGAGTATCAGGTCGTTGTGTAAGTATAATATGCCCATTAACTACTTCTATTTCTTTGTCCGGAGGTATTACGTACAAATGATTCTGTTCAATCAAAACTTTATCTTCTACCTCCTCTACTTTCATGGAAGTAGACTTTGCCAGTATAGAAGATAACATGCTTTTGTGGTCAGGGCTCAAGTGTTGTACATATATAAATGCCATACCTGTTTTTGGAGGCAAGCTCTCTAATAGCTCAATAAACGCAGCCAAGCCACCGGCAGAGGCACCAATGGCAACAATTGGAAATGAGATATCAACATTTTCACTATTTCCTGTTTCATTTTTGGCTTTACTAGTTTTTTTTATCATATTTTATCCGGGAATTTGCTATTAATCTAAATCTTAAAATTAATAAGTACCCTTCTAAAGATACAATAATAGAAGCATCTTTTTACTATAAATTATATTTATATTTATGTTTATGTTTATTACAAAGTTTTTTTATTCAAAATAATTTTCCTGATATAATTTCTTTTAGCACAACAAGCATTCGATGATAGGCTTACAGCTAAAGCAAATTATATGTTTTCAAAATAATTAATGAATTAATCATCTGCCAGTTTAAATTGGAATGGAACGGTATATTTTACGTTTACGTACTCACCGTTATGTCTGCCCGCTTTAGTCCATTCCGGCATATTGCTTATGTGAGAATAGGCTGCATCATCCAATAGCTCATTCATACTACTTCGAACAATTTCAACATTCCCGATACGGCCTTGCTTGTCTACTACAAATTGTACAAAAACGCTTCCTTCTATTTCAGCATCTTTAACTTCATCGGGGTAATTTACTTTTTGCAGATAAGCCATTAGTGCCTCTTGTCCACCTTCATATTCAGGCATTTCTTCTACTATAGTGTAAATTTCCCCTTCAACAATATAGGGTTTGTCTTCTGTTTTATTTACACAGGATTGAGAAAACATCAAAGCAAACATTAGCGGCCAAAAAAGCAAATGAGCTAAGGAAAAACCTTTTTTCTTTTCTTCGGAAAGAAAATGAAGTCGACGGCTGAGTATATTTGGTTTTGAAAAATGACTAAAAAAAGAAAAAGCTTTTACATCAAATGCCTGCTCAAGTAAACAGTTTGCATAATGCAGCTTGTCAGCTTGCTCCAAAACCAAGCTGTCAGCCTCATATTCATGCAGAGCTTTCAATTGGTTCTGATACCATTTGGCAAAAGGTAAAAACCAAAAAACTGCTCCAAAAATAAACATCAGTATCAAATCATAATGATGCTTTAACTCTACATGCGCCTTTTCATGCATTATGATTAAAGGATTGCACTCCTCTTCAATTTTTGAAGGAAGTATAATAAAATTGAAAAAAGTAAAAGGAAACTTTGCTTTTGATTTGGCAAAAACTAAAGTGTATCCATCTTTTTTAGCTTTCGGTGAACGATTGATTATTTGCAATACACCCGCTAAAGGATAAAGTGTTATAAAAACATAAATCATCAAACCTAAGATGTAAATAGCACTTAAAATTTGCATTAAAGTGATTGCATTGCCGGTATTATTATCTGTTGCAAATGAATATGACAAGCCGCTGTTAACTCCTGCTGCAATTTCGGGCAGAACAATAATAGCACTTGTGCTCGCTTGAAAAAATGAAAACTGCATGAATGGTACACAAAATGCAGCTAATATACCCGTTAAAAGATAAATCCTGTTTAATCTTGGCCGATTCTGGTGTTTCATAAACAAAACGTAAAATGTATAAATAACGATGATAACAAAGCCGGCTGTCAGTAAAAATTTAAATAATTCCATGGTAAATTGATTTAAGTGATAAAAGCAGTATTTAGTTATTTCTTTTGTTTAAGTTTTTTCAATATTTCATCCAGTTCTTTTATATCCAAATTTTCCTCTTTCACGAAAAATGAAAGCATTTTTTCAGCTGAATTCTCAAAATAATCCTGCATTAGCTTTTTTGTTGAAAACTTGGCATATTCATCTTTTGAAATGAGTGGATAATAGCGATGCGATTTTCCAAACTGTTCATGAGATACAAAACCTTTTGTCTCTAATATTCTTACAATGGTCGAAACAGTATTGTAGGCCGGTTTCGGTTCCGGCAAAAATGATATTATTTCTTTTACAAAAGCTTTTTCCTTTTCCCAGAGAACTTGCATGATCTCCTCCTCTGCTTTTGTCAGTCGTTTAAATTGTTTTTGCATGGCTTAGATTATTATTTTAATCAAATTTAAAACTAAATTTTTAGTTTTACAACTAATTTCTTAGTTTTTTAAACAAAGAGATTGAAAATCGGGAGTAAAACATAAGCTGACTTCATAAAATCATCAAAATTTAAAGTAAAGAAAAGAGTTGACTGTAGTGTTTTACCCAAAATCTCAGTCTATATTTGAACCAAAACACATTAAATTATATTATAGAAGTTGTGAAAGAAGACTTTAGAAAGAAATTAATTACCAGCATCACCATTCCATTGTTTTTTATCTTCTCAATTTGGTTTGTCAGGATATTGGAATGGTACTTTGAAACAGATATTAACTATTTGGGTATTTTGCCGCAAAGTATCAAAGGGATACCGGGTATTTTCACTTCTCCTTTCATTCATGCGGACTTTGCTCACATTATTTCCAATTCCTTTTCAGCGTTCCTGTTAATGACTGCTGTATTTTATTTTTATCCCAGAGTTGCCGTCAAAGTATTAATAGGTGTTTACATAATTACCGGATTAGCTGTCTGGCTTTTTGGACGTGAAGTTTACCATGTTGGTGCCAGTGGTATCATCTATGGACTTGCTTTTTTCCTCTTTTTTAGCGGGGTTTTCAGAAAAGACAATAAAGCATTGGCATTGGCTCTGTTAGTCATATTCTTTTATGGAGGATTGGTTTGGGGTATTTTCCCATTAGTGCCGGGGGTTTCCTGGGAAAGTCATTTTTTTGGCGGAGTCTCGGGAGTTATGATGGCTTTTGTATTTAGAAAGGTTGATTTGCCACCTCGCATCCCGCCATCATGGGAAATAGAAGAAGCTGAAGAAGAAGCCCAAAGATTAAAAAGCTTAAATGGCTTTAAATACTGGCAAGAGGGCAAAGGAGATTCATTTAATCACACTATACAGGAAAAGAATACTCCCATAATTTTCTATGACTTCAAAGCAAAAAAGCCCAAAGATGAATCAGAGCAAGAAGAAAAGTAATTTTAATTTATTCTATTCTTCTTCTTTTTTTTCTTCCGGGTCTTTAGGATACTGAATTCTGGAGTGATGAATGCTTTTTAACATCTTCTTAAAAATCTCCCGAATACGGCTTATATCTCTAAAAGTAATATCACAGGAATCAAATTGATTATTGGATATTTTATGCTGAATCAGCTTGTCTACTAGATTATCGATATCTTCCGGTGTAGGGTTTGGTAAACTTCTGGTTGCAGCCTCCACAGTGTCAGCCATCATTACTATTGCTGTTTCTTTAGAATAGGGCTCCGGCCCGGGATAAGTAAATTTATCAATATCTGATTCTGCTCCCGGGTTTTCTTTCAGATATTTTCTGTAAAAATACTCTACCCGGGTTGTCCCGTGATGTGTTTTTATAAAATCAATTATTTGTGGTGGTAATCCGGCTTTTTCAGCTTTTTTGACTCCCTCAATAACATGGTTTACAATTATTTCAGCACTTTTTAAGGGTGTAGTTTTCCCATGCGGATTTTCAATCCCCTGTTGATTTTCAATAAAATACATAGGTTGCTCCATTTTTCCGATATCGTGATACAGGGAGCCTACCTTTACCAATAAATGGTTTGCATTAACTTCCAGAGCTGCAGCTTCTGACAAATTAGCTACTTGCAATGTATGCTGAAAAGTGCCGGGAGCTTTTATGGACAATTCTTTTATTAAAGGCTTGTTAACATCGCTTAACTCAATCAGGGAAATATCAGAAACAAAGCCAAAAATCCTCTCGACCACATTTACCAATGGATAAGCAACTAAAGTCAATAATACACTTAAAAACAGCCAGCCTACATTTAAGAAATTAACGTCATTTATACTTTCTTCATGAAAAAGAGAAATACCAACATATACCAAAACATAAGATGTTAATATGAAAATATTTGCCGTAAAAATTTGTGACCATAACCGATATCTGTGATTTGCAAAAATAGCAACTGTACCTGCTATCATCTGCAACAAAATAAACTCAAAGCCATATGGAATTATAAAGCTCGTCAGTGCAAGTATAAAGATATATACAAAAAATGCAGCCCCCATGCCAAACAGAGTACGATAAACGATAGGCACTATACAAAACGGAATGGCATACAAAATTGGCAATTCGGTAATTGCAATACCGCGCACCATCAGATACATTGCCAAAATAGTTATTAAAATGAATAAAAACTTTGGAAACTCCCAAAACAAGGTACTATTAAAGTTTCTAAGGTAAAACCCAAGAATTATAAATAGGATTATAATTACCAGTGCCTGTCCTACTATTATCCACCAAATTTTTTCAGGACCAATAATCACATCTCTGTACATTTCTTCCAAAGATTTCAGTTCCTGATATTTTTCTTCAGTAATCAGCGTGCCCCGATTAATAATAATCTGACCTTCCTGTATCAGCCCCCTGGTCATAGAAATGGAAGAAGTTAGTTCATCCCGTGCTCTTTCGTTCAGGCTATCATTATATACGACATTATACTTCAGTTTACTTTCTAATAAATCAGAAAGCCTGTCATTAAATTTAAGGTCATTTCGACCTGCCACTCGCTGTTGTAAAAGTTCAAAAGCATCATTAAAGTCAAAAAGCTTATCTATTTTAACTTTCCTTGCAACATTTGATTCGAGTAAATAAATTTCATTGACATCACTTTGAATTTCCCCCAAACCGCTGACAAAACCATTTTCATAAATTCTGTTCAACACCTGAATGCCTGCATTAAAGTGCAATACTGAGTCTGCACGACTGGCAACATTGTCTTCATTCCAGGACGAAAATGCCTGACTGAACGCCTGACGATAATCTTGAACTACCGTTTCTGCAACTTCCGGTTTAAGATCAAAATAAGGGATGAAATTTGCAATAAGCTCTTTTTTCTCCTTTTCAATTTCAGCGTCTGATTTTTTTACTGAAAAACTAAAAGGAGCTATCATATCATCATATTGCCATGGCTTACCTATGTCATAATCATATTGAAAGCTACGCTCCCTAGGTAAAAGATAAATAATTATCACCGCTGTAAGCAATAGTAAAGAATATCTAAAAATACGCCGGTACCTGAAAAGAAAAATGTTGAATATTTTTTTCATGTTATTTTTTCATTTCAACATCTTTAAAAGATGTCTGTTTCAAGCAAAAGTATACCATTTCATTGGTGGATAAAAATAAGTCTATTAACTTTGTTTGAACAATTATCCCATTAAAACTTTAAAGTAAAGGTAGTATTTTATGGATAATTCATTTTTATTCTAAAAGTTTAAAATTAATAAACGTAATGAGAGATGTATTTATAGTATCCGCAGGGCGGACACCAATTGGAAGTTTTGGAGGATCGCTTTCCAAATTAACGGCAGTAGACCTTGGCGCTATAGTTATCAAGGAAGCTGTTAAAAGAGCGGGCATTGAACCCGATTCGGTGCAGGAAGTTTTCATGGGCAATGTAATTAGCGCTAATGTGGGTCAGGCTCCTGCCAAGCAGGCTGCTTTAAAAGCAGGACTTTCTGTTAACACTCCCTGTACAACAATCAATAAAGTTTGTGCCTCGGGGATGAAAGCTATCATGCTGGCAGCACAAAGTGTGATGTTGGGAGATAATGACATAGTTGTAGCCGGTGGCATGGAAAGCATGTCGAACATTCCTTATTATGCAGAAAACGCCCGCTGGGGTTTGCGATTAGGAAATGCCAATATGGTTGATGGATTGCTAAGAGACGGATTAATGGATCCTTATAAAGGATATCATATGGGTAATGCAGCTGAGATATGCGCTGTTGACTGCAATATTTCCAGAGAAGAACAGGATAAATATGCTGTAGAAGCCTATAAAAGAACGGCTGCAGCTTATGACGCAGGTTACTTTAATGATGAATTGGTAGAAGTGGAAGTTCCACAAAGAAAAGGCGATCCCATCATCGTAAAAGAAGATGAAGAGTACAAAAAAGTAAACTTTGATAAAATTGGTTCTTTAAGACCGGCTTTCAAAAAAGATGGAACTGTTACGGCAGCAAATGCTTCAAAAATTAATGATGGCGCTGCAGCTGTTGTTTTGATGAGTAAGGAAATGGTCGAAAAAACAGGAGCAAAGCCTTTGGCAAAAATAATCAGCTATGCTGATGCTTCTCAAGACCCTGAACAATTTACAACTACACCGGCAAAGGCAATGCCCAAAGCAATTGAGAAAGGAAAGTTAAATCAAAGTGACATCGATTATTTTGAAATTAATGAGGCATTCTCGGTAGTTTCTTTGGCTAATATTCAAAAAATGAAACTTGACCCTTCAAAAGTTAATGTTTTTGGTGGAGCTGTTTCAATTGGACACCCCATAGGTGTTTCCGGTGCCAGAATAATTATAACTTTAATCTCTGTCTTAAATCATAAAAACGGAAAATTAGGATGTGCCGGAATATGCAATGGCGGCGGCGGTGCTTCGGCTATGGTTATTGAAAAAATCTGATAATTACTAATAAAAAGCTGTTTTAACGTACGTACTTATAAATGTATGTTTGAGCAGCTTTTCATACTATACATATGAACGTATCTGTAATCACCATTGGTGATGAAATTCTTTATGGACAGACAGTAGATACAAACTCAGCCTGGATCGGTGAACAATGCTCACTACTGGGTTTAAATGTAATAAAAGTAGTTTCAATTGGTGATGACGAAGCGGAGATTAAGCATACTTTACAAGAATTGTTAAAAGTGTGTGAAATAGTATTCATTACCGGTGGCTTAGGACCAACCAATGATGATTTAACAAAAAAAACACTGGCTTCCTTTTTTGAAAGTGGTTGGAAAACAGACGAACAGGTTTTAAAAGATATAGAAGAGCGTTTTAAAAACCGCAGAGCTTCCATGCTTCAAAGCAATATTGATCAGGCAAATATTCCTGACAATGCCAAAGCAGTCAGAAATTTGTACGGAACAGCTCCGGGAATGTGGTTTGAGCTAAACGGAAAAGTTGTTATTTCTATGCCGGGCGTGCCCCATGAAATGAAACAGATGATGCAAAACAGCATTTTCCCGCAAATCAAAAAGAAATATAAGCTGCCATTAATTTTGCACAGGTATATACTAACAGCAGGTGTTGGTGAATCTATTATAGCTGAAAAGCTTATTGATTTCGAAAAGACCTTGCCCGCACATATAAGATTGGCTTATTTACCCGGAATTGCAAAAGTAAAGCTCAGACTAACTGCCAGAGGAAATGATTTTGATTCAATGGATAAGGAACTGCAGCAACTGACCAAAAATCTGGATAAGTTATTGCACAAGCATATTTACGGTTATAATGAAGATACTCTTGAGGGCTCTGTTTTAAAGCTTTTTAAAGAAAAAAAACTGAAGTTAGCTGTTGCTGAATCATGCACAGGTGGTCAAGTTGCGGGGACATTAGTTTCGGTTGCCGGTTCTTCTGCTTATTTTGAAGGTGGCATTATTGCGTATAACAATGAAGTTAAAAAAAACTTATTGGATGTTAAAAGCGATACTTTGGAAAAATATGGAGCTGTAAGTGAAGAAACTGTAATTGAAATGGTAAAAGGAGTATGTAAAAAATTTAATGCCGATATAGGATTAGCTGTTTCCGGAATCGCAGGACCCAAAGGAGGCACACCGGAAAAACCGGTAGGCACAGTATGGATTGCCTTTGGAAAAACTGACAATATTCAAACAAAAAAACTGAGTTTACCGGGCAACCGAAAACTAAATATTTTAGGAACAACCCTGATAAGTCTTAATGAGTTGAGGAAATATGTCAGTACTCAAATTGGATAAATTCTAAAAATCAGCTAATTTTGGCAAAACTTTAAAAAGGTGTGATATGGCTCAAGTGGAATTGATAATGCCCAAAATGGGTGAGAGTATAATGGAAGCGACTATTTTGAAATGGTTAAAAAAAGAAGGTGACCGTATTGAAGAAGAGGAGTCGGTTCTTGAAATAGCTACAGACAAAGTAGACTCCGAAGTACCGGCACCTACTGAGGGAGTTATTTCAAAAATATTATTTGAAGAAGGCGAAACTGTAGAAGTAGGAAAAGTGATTGCTATCATTCAAACTGAAGCAGATAGCGGATCACAAGCAGTTACTACCGACAGCCCAACAAAAAGCAAGTCTGAAAGTACAGCCACAGAGCCTGTTGCATCAGAAAAAGCAACTCCAACTAAAGAAACCTCTGTTGAAATAGATAAAAGTAAAGCCAGCAGATTCTATTCACCACTTGTTTTAAATATCGCTAAAACAGAAAATGTTTCTATGGACGAATTGGAATCCATTGAGGGAAGTGGTCTGAACAACAGAGTTACGAAAGCTGACATGCTGAACTATCTGGAAAATCGCAAGGATTCACCTCAGCAAGCTGAAACTAAAACGCAAACAGCTAAAACTGAAACTGCTCCAACTCCTCAAAAATCTACATCTATTCAGGTTGAAGAACATCGTTTGCCGGCCAGCATTTATAATGGAAATGTAGAAGTTATTGAAATGGACAGAATGCGTAAACTCATTTCAAAAAATATGGGTTTATCGAAAAGAATATCTCCGCATGTAACTTCATTTGTTGAAGCTGATGTAACAAACATGGTTCTTTGGAGAAATAAGATAAAAAATTCATTTCAGGAAAAAGAAGGTGAAAAAATCACTTTTACTCCCCTATTCATTGAAGCAGTAATAAAAGCATTAAAAGATTTCCCTTTGGTCAACATTTCAGTTGACGGAGATAATATTATTCGTCATAAAGATTTACATATCGGAATGGCAACAGCCCTCCCAAGTGGAAATTTGATTGTTCCTGTAATTAAAAATGCAGACCAAATGAATCTGGTAGGACTTACTAAAAAAGTGAATGATTTAGCTAACCGTGCCAGAACAAATAAATTAAAAGCTGACGAAATTGAAGGTGGAACTTTCACTATTACAAATGTCGGTACTTTTGGAAATGTGATGGGAACCCCAATTATTATGCAACCACAAGTTGCAATTCTTGCTACAGGTGCCATTCGCAAAAAACCGGTGGTTATGGAAACTGAAGCCGGAGATACAATTGCTATCAGACAAATGATGTATCTCTCTCTTTCTTATGACCACAGAGTTGTAGACGGGTTTTTAGGAGGATCTTTCCTGAGAAAAATTGCAGATTATATGGAGGCTTTTGACTCAAAAAGAGAAGTTTATTAATATCTTTCTCTGCTACTATTAGTCCGTGAATTGGTGATGTATATTTAACCTTGGGTGACAACCTGAATTATTTATGCTGTACCCGATACCTAATACAATTGATATAAAGTGTTCTGAATTTCAAAATGATATTTAGGTGAGTCACTAATACAAGCATTTTTCTGATAACTCCAACCAACATCAGCTATTCTAAAAAATCAATAAAGAAAGGATAAAAATTACGGTTCCAATAAGCATTGTCATCAAAGTATAGGGTAATATTTCCTGAACTTTTAAACCGGTAATCCCCAATAATGGCAGTGCCCAGATTGGCTGAATCATATTGGTTAACTGATCTCCATACACCAGAGCCATTATGGCTTTTGGCAGAGGAATCCCCAGACTCCCGGCAGCTTCAATAATAATTGGCCCTTGCACAGCCCACTGGCCTCCCCCACTGGGTACAAAGACATTTACAATTCCTGCACTAAAAAGCGTAAAAATTGGAAACGTATATTCATTAGAAATGCTCACAAAAAATTCCGAGAAAATAATCATGAGACCGGAATATTTCATAATTCCCATAATCCCGGCATATAAAGGAAATTGAATCATAACTCCGGCACTACTTTTAATTGAATTTTCAGCTGCTTTTACAAAATTGAAAAAGTTACCATGAAAAAATATGCATAAACCAAACAGGGTAAAATTGATAAAATTAAAGTTTAAAAAGTCAAGACTCAATTGCTCCGGCAATATAAAAGCTTTATAAAAAGCAAATAGGATAAACAGCAAGCCAAAGAAACGACCAAATACATAGGAAAAATCAATTTTTTCAGCATAAGCTGCATGTATTTTAGTGTCAGAAGCAGTTTTTGATTCCGGTACTTTAAATTCTTTAGGAATTGAGCGTTTACCCAACAGAAAGTAAAATGCAGGAATGCACAATAGCAATAGAGCTGAAGAGAAAAGATTCATGCCCGAGAAAATCGTTTCAGACATTGACATTACACCCATTTGATCTACCAAAAAGTGATTAGCATCAGAAACAATTAAAGGTGCCGAACCGGAAAGTCCGCCATGCCAAACCATAAAACCGGAATAAGCTGCAGCACCAACTACCGGATAGTAAAGCGGTATGTTATTTTGTCTGGCATGTTCACCGACTTTTTTTGCAAAAACAGCTCCAAAAATCAGCCCTAAACCCCAATTAAACAAAGTAACTATAATAGTAAGAAATGCTACTAAAGCAGCTGCTAAAGATGTGGTTTTACAGTATTTTAGAAAAAAGGCAATCGCTTTATCTACGGCAGGTGTTAATGCAAGTACATGTCCTAAAACTAATACAAGCATCATTTGCATGGTAAATGCCAACAGTTCCCAAAATCCGGTTTCCCAATATGTGGCTACCTCAGGTATATATTGCAACACACTTACCGCATAAGATGTATTTCCGTTATCGGGAGTAGTTATTAGCAATGCCAGAAAGAAAGTTAAAAAACTTAAAACAACGGCTATGCTAAAAGGCATTGGTAAAAAACGCCTGAATAAAGTTATGAAGGTATCTTTAAATCCCATAAATATTTATACCGGATAAAAGTATAAAATTGTTATTTGAATATGGGAATATTGAAAGAAAAAAGTTTTAGGTTATCTTCTGATACTTATGCGATTGGTATGTCTGAAATCTGCTGATTTAACTTCAAAAATATACATACCGTTTGAAAGGTGATTCGGGATATCAATGCTAATTTCTTTATTACCTCTCTCAACCTGAGGAATCGTTTGCTGATAAACCCGTGTGCCTAAAACATCATACAGATTAATTTCAAAGCTTGTAGTTCTATCTGTTTCTACTAAAATAAAGAATCGGTTAGTAACAGGATTGGGGCCGGCTCTTACAACTCTTTTCTGTAAATTCTTTGAAGCAATATCACGTGCAGAAACAGCCGTATAGTCCAAAGAAACATAATCAATATGAATTTCGCCCTCTGTAAACTGATTGTAAATAGTGCTTATGGCAACCACAACTATTGAATCCGGAGTTCCCTCCTCTGTATAGCTAATAACGGCCTCAAAAGGAGCAAATGACTGAGTAGTACCTCCAAATAAAGCAGCACCTTCACCTATGAGTACATTGTTTTTATAAGCAGAAATCCCAACCGCTGCCGAATCTCCGGGAAGTAAGTTTGTCTGAACAGAACCTCTTAAAACATGTGGTTTTTGAGAAACAGACATTCCTTTTTGTATAAATGCCGGATAATTACCCTCCGCTCCATCAATATCAGTACGATTAAATGTCACTAACTGAACAGAGTAATCTCCCTGATTAGCCATAGTACTTTTATTTACCCCAAAAGGACCATTAGGTGTAAATGCATGTATATAAAAATCGCTATTTTCCCAGGCTATTGGTTCGTCAAATCCTCTGTCGTCTGTCCATTGTGAAAAATCGGAGTTAGGCAACTGAACAGCATATAGAAAAGTAATTGTTAAAAAGGAAAAGAGAGTAAGTAGAATTGCTTTCATTTTATAATCATTTTTTTAACCGTATTAAATAATACTTCTGCGACTTAAAATATAGCAAAAATTAAGCCACAAAACGATTCAAATAAAATATACTCTAATTATCGGATAAATATGGCAACATCTCCCGAACACTTGTTCTCTGTCGGTAATCTGTATCATAATGAGCAAAAACAATCTCACCATTTGAATTTATAATGTAAGTAGCCGGAACCGGTAAAAAAACCTCATCATTATCATGAGCGATTTGAAAATTAGCATCCAATCGTTTGTTATACATATCCTGCTCTTCACTATCAGGAGAATAAACAACTTTATAAGCTTTCATCATAGAGTAATCTCTATCATACAATAATGGATAGGATGCGCCTGATTTTTGGGAGCTTTTTTGAAGATATTCTTGTTTTTCCGGTGAAATACCTATAACAAATGCCCCATTCTGTGTAAGCAACTCAAGGCTGTCCTGAACTGCTTTTAAATGACGGTTACAAATTGGACACCATTGTCCTCTATAAAACACAAGTATAACATCTCCCTCTGCAAGTAAGTCTTTTAGCGTGACTTTATTTCCTTCCTGATCATGTGCGGAGAAATGGGGCGCTTTATCACCAACATTTAAACCTCCTGAATTAGCATAGAGATTAGAAGTTAAAGTAAGTACAAATACAAACATGAGACTTGTAAGTAAGGCAGATTTAATTTTCATAGAAGTTTTTTTATACGGATTACATCAAAGCTATTAAATTCAAAGGGACTAATGAAATAACAGACCTCACTTTTCAATACTGACTCCCTTCCAAAAAGCAATACGACCTTCTATGTTTTTTGCGGCATCTTTAGTTTTAGGGTAATACCAGGCGGCATCTTTATTTATTTCACCATTCACTTCAACCGAATAATAAGCAGCTTCACCTTTCCAAAAACAAGTAGTTTTAGTATCGGAAGGCTTTAAGTACTCCGATTTCACAGAGTCTTTTGGAAAATAATGATTCCCCTCTATATTAATAGTATCATTACTTTCAGCAATCACTGTATTGTTCCAAATAGCTTTCATTTTAATTTATTTATATGATTTAACATTATAACAATATCTAAGTATAATTGTTTGTAATTCAATTTTTAGCTTAAAAATTATTTGCAGTATCATCCGCGTCTAAATGTTCCCCTTCAAATAAAGTATCAAGCTCAAAAGCATCATATCCTTTATCTCTAAGCCATTTTGCAAAAATGCTTGAGTAGCCGTGTGTCAAAAAAACTTTTTCAGCGGCTGTACTTTCCACAGCGTAATTTAAACCTTTCCAATCAGCATGATCTGAAATCACAAAACCTCTGTCAACTGAAATTCTTCTTTTAGCACCATTAAATGTCATCCATCCTGAGGCCATTGCTGTTTCAAATGGTTTCAATTTATTTAACCAGTTACTTTCATTTACAGCAGGAGGTGCAATAATCAAGGCTGCTTTTTCCGGTTTTGAATCCCGGTCCAAAGTAATCACATCACTTTTTTTCCAGGGGGTCTTTTCTATACATTCATTTATTTTTGCTATCGCAGGATGCACCCAAACATCTCCTAACGAAAGATTAATTCCTGCCAGCAATCTTTGCGCTTTACCCAATGAATATGCATATAATACGGAATGAACTTTTTCATTCATATTTTTTGTCCACCAATTTTCAATTTCCTGAAAAACAGTTTTTTGTTGCTCCCATTGAAAAACAGGTAAACCAAAAGTGCTTTCAGAGATAAATACGTCACTTTTAACAATTTCACAAGGAATGGTAAATCCGTCATCTTCAATTTTATAATCACCCGAAACTAACACCTTAAAGCCTTTCCACTCCAGACTTATCATAGCCGATCCAATCACGTGACCGGCCGGGTGGAAAGTGCATTTTACTCCATTAATAAATATGGGTTTATTGTAAAGAGCAGCCTCTGTATGTATATCACTACCTAATCGGTGTTTCATAAACGGTATGCTGTCTTTATGAGCCAGATAGAATTTGTTTCCCCATCTCGAATGATCAGCGTGTGCATGAGTTATCAGGGCATTTTTTACCGGCTTCCAGGGATCAATATAAAAATCACCGGGCAGGCAATAGAGCCCGTTTTTTCTCAATTCAATAAATGACTTAACTAATTTAGACATCCTGATAAATGAAACCTGAGTAAAGCAAAATCGTTCAAAACAGGCTTTAATGATAAAACTCTAAAAGCCTTGAGTTATCTGTAAACTTAAGCCATGCCGGCCTGTAGAACCTATAGTATGCCCATAGGTATAATTTACTCTAAATATCGAAAGAATATTTTTCATCCCAAATGAAAACTCATAGTATGCCGGCAAATCCTCTACAAATAAAAACTTAATATCTGAAGTAAACGCCAGATCTGTTTGCTTTATTAATGGTATTTTATTTGCGATAAAGCCATCAAAAGAGTGTAAAAAATGAAATTCCAGGTATGGGTCAAAAGTGCTGAACTTATAGTAGTCAAGCAGATAATAAGAAAATGGGTCTATTCTGGCAAAAATAGTTTGCTTACCATTAAAATGCATTAAATCCATTGGTGCCGGTTCTCCTTGCCATTTCTGAAAAAGCCCGCCTCGCAAAAGGTATTTGGAATTTCCTATTAAACCTAGGCGTAAGTTATGTTCTATAGTAGATTGAAAATGTGTATACGTAAAGTCATCTATTTGATTACCAAAGCCTGTAAATGTTTTCTGACCTAAAGTCCATTGCGGACCTCTATATCCTGTTATAATCTTTCTATCCGGCCGGCTTATATATTTCTGTTGAAAGCGAATCCTGAAGTTAGTTTCTATACCGGCAGCATAATGGGGTTCCCAATCTTTAAAATCCTGACGATATTGTTTAATCTCATTACGGGTAAAGTTCTTATTCTCTGTTTTACGAAATGAAAAATCGGTGGTATTATCTAAAAGGCTTCTCTCTTCACCTGATATAGTCAGTGTTAAACGAAGGCCATTTACAATTTCACTTTGCCAACCACCTTCCAAATAGCTTCGCTCATACATTTTTTTATAGTTTTCTCCCCAAAATAAAGTGTATGCTGTATTTACTACCGGGTGAATAGGGCTGCTAGTATTAAACTGTTGAGGGAAATGCCCGCCTTCTAAAAAAAAGCTTGAGGAATTAAATGTATTATAAAAATAGCGGTAGCCTAATTTTGCATAAAAATCATTTGAACTAAAACCATATCTCATACTAGTATTAAACTGATGATATTTTCCATCTTCAGCTGATTTTCTAAAATTCAATTCAGGCTGAACAACAAAGCCTTCTATTGTATTAAATTGAAAAAGTGAAGTTATTGTCGGAATAACAAAACGCGTACTCCTTTTGGAATTACGGTATCTGTAACCAAAAAGTAGATCCCATGGACTAAAGCGGTTGTATATTCTATCTATTGAATCTTTAAAGGCATCTGTATTTCTAATCTCAGCTATACTATCTTTCAGCTTATAATCTCTTTGCTCTTCGGAAGTTAAAGGGATTGGCCTAACCCTTGACCAATAAAGACTATCTCTTTTATCAGCGCCTTCCTCAACTTTCAATAATTCATTGGTAAAAAAACCTCTTTCAAAGTTTGGATTTAAGGTGTAATCGGTATAAATACCTGTAAAATAACCCTCTGCCTCAATCCCAAGAATATTAAAAACGAATTCAAAGTGCTGAGACATCGGCATCCAGACACTATCACTTATCGGAACATAAGATTGACTGATTTTAAGTGTATCCACCAAATTTAGTCCATTATTTTTATTCAACTCGACAGATAATTGACGGACATTCCACAGTTCATGATTTATCTGGATTAAGCCACTTACCACCGGATCATTAGCTCTTTTCGGTATCACTTCAATATCATAAATTAATTGAGAACCGTCAAAAGCAGTATTCTTCAATTTAAAATCATAATAAAAAAAAGCATTATCTGCTAAAGGAGATATTATTACCCTTTGAGTCAAAGCTTCCTGGTATATAGTGTTTTGATATACAGAAAATAAAAAATCAGAGGCCATATTCCAGCTAAAAGCAGAGAAGTCTCCACTTACTTTGGAAGAAATCATTACTTCCCGGATTTTGTCCGGTCTTTGAAAGTGAAATTCAGACTCTGATTCTGAAAGATAAATAATACCTGTATTGTTTGAATCTAACAATCCAAAAGCTGTTAAATTAAAGCCAAAAATTTCATCCGGAGCTTTTGTTACCCGGTTTAAGCCTTTCAAATAAACGTGACAGGAAAATCCTTCAACTGCCTTATAATGTTTATCTCTGTGATCGATTACCTGTCTCATAATCTCATAAGCCGGGTCTTCAGAACCCCGGACTACAATTTCACCGATTGAATAGGAAGAAACTTTTAGATTTATATCAAATTTTCTGTTGGCATCTATAGTTATACTTCTCCTATATGTGCTGTATCCCACAGCTCTGGAGACTATAGTATGATTCCCGGCCGGAACTTGAAAAGAATACTCTCCAAATTCGTTTGCAACGGTTCCTCTGCTGCTGCCTTCCAGATAAATATGAGCAAAAGGAACAGCATCACCCTCAGACTTAATGGTGCCTGAAAGAGTATATGTATTATCTGTAACTGTCTGAGAAAAAAGAAACAAAGAGTTCAACAGCAAAAAAATAATACTGAAAACAAGTACGGGTATTTTAAAAGTGTTTTTCATTTATGGAAACCCTATCCGGTCTCTAAGTCCTTCTTTTTGTTTTTCAGCTTCTTTGCGCGCTCTTTCCTCTGCTTCTTTACGTATTCTATCAGCTTCAGCCTGAGCTTCTTTACGGGCTCTTTCTGCTTCTGCTTCGGCCTGAGCTCTGGCACGATCAGCTTCTGCTCTGGCTTTCTGCTCCGCTTCCTTACGTAATCTTTCCGCCTCTGCTTCTGCTTCCGCTCTGGCACGATCAACCTGCTCCCCCACTTCTTCTCTTGCTCTGTCCACTAAAGGCCTTTTTGTCGTTGCCTCTCCTAGCGAAAGACTTATATTAGGATTATCAATAGTCCCTTTCATATTTACATTAAATTGAACAACGTCCGGTAAAGCCGAAGCCAAGCCGGGAATTCCTGATTCTTCCGCTAAACTGCTTGCTAAGTCTGAAGCTCTTCCTAAACGGGCTCTGGGTACATTTACTTTTAAAATATAATCTAATGACTGATCTAATCCATTACTTCCCGAAACGTTTACTAAAACGTCAGATAGCATCACATCAAATGGCTCTACAATCAGTCGTCCGTTTTCAATTATAAAATCAATACGAAGGTTTGAAGCTGACCAATTTCGAAGAAAAGGCAACTGCATCTTATCAGCCAATTCCTGTAAAGGTTTGAAGTTATTGACTTTAATTTCGGGTATTCTAAGGTTTCCCCGTGCATTCAAACTATTCATATCCGGATACATGTCCGGGTTCAGGTTCGCATTCATATTCATAACTGAACTAAATCGCCCCTCAACATAGCGGGCTACAGGAGCAAATGACTCAACCGTATTAAATGTTTCATAGGCTTCACGGATATCCATATTATTTATATCATAATCCATGTTAAAAGTCGGATTATTTACATCTCTGGTGTTGTATTCTCCATTCATGCGTACGGTAGCATTGAGTGTTCGGGCATTTAGGTTACTCAGATTTATTTTTTGATCTTTTATCTGAACTATGCCGGTTACATTTTCCATTTCAATATTATCATAAATGATTTTAGTGAAATCACCGGTCATTCGAATATCCAGATTAGCAGGTACAGGTATAACACTCATTTCTGCTGTTTCGTCAGGTTCAGCCTCACCCGTCATCCATTCATTTACGTTTGTGAGGGTAGATTTATAAGCAAAGCTTCCTTTTAATATTCCATCATTAAACACATAAGGCAAAAGATTATCTAATCTACCTGACATATCAAAGTCTGTAGATCCAATTTTTCCTTTCATTGAACGTAAGTTTGCTGTGGCAGGACTGATTTGTAAATCAAAAATTGACATTTCTAACAGATAAGGTAAATCAGCATCTTTATAAGCAAAGTTATTTAATTGTAAAAAGCCGCTTGCATGAAATTGATTATAACGTTGATGCTCTATAGCAGATAAGCGACCTTTTGCTTCTATAGAAGCTTCCAGATTTCCACTGATGGTTTCCAGTCCGTCTATAGGGTAATAATTTGGAACTTTTGATAAGTTAAGCTTAGTAGACAAAGCCATATCAATATCCGGGTCTGTGTCCGGATTTCGCATCTTCAATCGCATATCAAAAGGCTCATTATCCAGTTTCATTGAAAGTTTTTTCAAATCAATCACCATCAGGTCATAAATTCCTCCCGGATGTGTTATTTCCATATCTAAATCAACATTAGAAACTTTTGCAGGCAAGTCAGGATATTGAAAACTTCCATTATCAGCTTTCATTTTGATTTCAAAAGCAGGATAAAGTTCATCTTCATACAAGCCTTTTACAAAACCATTTAATGAAAAACTACCTCCCGCATTTATGTTTCGAAAATCATCTGTATACGCTGCAGGAATAATTGATAAAAGCTGTTTAAATTCTGTATCCGGAGTTTTAAAATCCAAATCTAAATCAAAACCCGACTCCGGAAGTCCTATCATACCGGTCATCTGAACAAATAGTTCATTTAAAGTTAGGTCAAACTTGCTGAAAGTATAAGTTGAAGCATCCAGATTTATGTCCATATCTGCCAGTAATTCTCCTGAGACATTTCGAAACCAGCTAAATCCATCATAACTGACATTTATACTTTCTACCCTGGTGTCAGTACTTAACAGAAACTGAGACAAAGTAAAATCTCCTCTTCCGCTATGGTTCATTTTGGTTAGTGAAGCATACATTTTCTGAGGGATGTCATAATACCGTATATCAGCATTGCGCAGCTCGTAGGATCGGAGTGCAAATTTCAGTCCGCTCTCTTCATCTGTAGGCTCAACCTCTTCATCAGATTCAGGCATAATATCCCAGTTAACATTCCCATCCTGATTTACTAATAGTTGAATTAAAGGCTCGTCCAGTCTTATTCTTTTTAACTCTATTTCATCACCCCGAATAGCAGACATTAAATCTACTGTTAATCGAAAACTTTTTATATAAGCAAGCGTATCTCCTTCAAATTCTTTTTCTCCAACTACAGAAAAGTCCCGCATACTTAAAGTCAAATCCGGAAAATTCCTGAAAATAGAAATCCCCAAATCACTAAAATCTACTTTAGCTTCGACTTGTTTATTAATTTCTTCCTTTAACATAACCATCAAACGGTCTTTAAAAAGAAATGGCAATAGTATTGCCAACAATAGCAAAAAGCCAAAAATAGCACTGATAATTATTATAGTCTTTTTCATATTTTTTAAGTTAAATTTTATTTAAACGAATCATTCGGCTATTACACGTTAAAAAAAAGGTATCAAAAATGACTCGTCTTACATTGAACGTCAAAAAAGGAAATAATGTGCCTTTTATCTATAATTTAATAAATTATTTATTCACAATGGTCTCTGACAAACAAAATAGCATTTTGATAACCTTTTTCAAGAGCTGTATTAAAGTCTTTGCAAGCTTCTTCCTGATTACCAAGATTCAAATTTGCAATACCTCTGTTAATATACATATTTAAAGCGACTTCATCTCCAAGTATTTCAATTCCTTTTGTAAGATCTTCAACACCTTTTTGAAAATTACCCATTTTTATATAAGCAGTTCCTCTATTGACGTAAGCATCTCCTAATGAATTATCTAAAGATAATGCTTTGTCAAAATTTTCAATAGCTGCAAATTCATTTCCTTCCAATCTAAGCAATGCCATAGCCTTATTTTGATAAGCTGACGCGTTTGCAGGGTCAAGTCTGATACTTTGGTTTAGTGCAGATAATGCGGCATCAACTTCACCCATGCGTTTATAAGTAAAACCCAGCCTTATATATAGTTCAGGATTATCAGGCAATTCTGCTACCAATTGTTTATATATCTGATTGGCAGCAACCATATTTCCTTCCAATTCATAAGAAACTGCTAAATCAATTCTATTCTCAAAATCCGAGTCGATGGGAGCATCCTCTATTTTACTCAAATAAAAATTAGCGGTCTGTTTATCACCTGCTTCTTTATATATATTTGCCAAACTTAGATATGGGCCTGTTTGGTTTGGGTTTAATTCAACAGATTTTTTATAGTTAATCTTTGCTCTTTCAAAATCATCATTCAATTCATATAAAAAACCTAAATTATAATAGGATAAATAATAAGAAGGATTTAACTCAATTGATTTTAACAAATATGCTTCAGCAGCATGATCTTCGTCCATTTTGATATAAATATTACCGATATTATTATACTCAATATAAGGATTTTCGTTTAAGTTCGCTGCAATTTTAAAGTAGTTGATTGCTTTTTCATACTTCATTAGCTCATCATATACTACTCCTAAGTTAAAGTTTGGCAAATGCAATTGTGCATTTATATCTAATGCCTTATTCAAATACACTATAGCCGAATCAAATTGCTCTGAATTTAAATAAATTGTACCAATATTATTATAGGCAGATGAATAAAAGGGGTCTAATTCTATAGCCTTACGGTAAAGCTGAACAGCCAACTGATCATTATCTTGCATGGAAGCTATTTTCCCGAGATTAAAGTAAGGCAATGGGTATGTTGGACTAATTTCTATTGCTTTTTTGAGAAGTTCAGCTGCATTGTTAATTTGATTATTTAATACATACCAACTGGCCAAATTATTATAGCTAACAGCATAATCTGGTTCTTTTTCAATTAAGTCTGTAAATAATTCATAAGAATTTTCCCAAACAGGAATGCGGGCATGTGTTTGAAAAACAAAATAAACAGCAAAAACAGATAAGATAGCATAATATCTAAATCTGTATAGTTTTGAGTAGATCAAATGACTACTAAGTGAAAAAATAAATATCAACAATCCTACTTGCGGTAAATACATATACCTTTCTGCGATAACAACTCGCCCTCCGATAGGTAATACATGCAGCAATATTGACAAGCCGCTTAAAAAGAAAAACAAGCCAAACATTGCTGTCTTATTCTGCCAAATATTAAAGTACACTATTAAATAAACCGCTAAAGCAACTATGATTAATGATAAAAAAAATAGAATATAATAGATACTCGAAAATTGCCCTTCACTAAGCTGAGGATAAGGATATATGAGCCTTAAATTTCTTGGAAACACATATTTTTCCAAATAACTTACAAATGAGTACCCGCCTAAAATAATCTTATCCTTTAAAGTAAAATCATAATAATCAGTGATACCTTTAGCCGGAATGTCTTCAAACAATGGAGCTTCCATTTCGCTTTGTTGCATATCAGCGCCACTTTCTTCGAAAACGACAGCAAAACTATTTATAGTTATGTATAAAGGCAGTATAAAAAAAGGCACCACTTCAGCAACTGTTTTCAGATAATCCTTTCTTTGCTTCCAAATTAAAGCAGCCGCCAGGATTACCAGTGGAAAAGTAACTGCCGAATACTTTGAATAAAAAGCACAAACAAACAGTATAAAAGCAAGTAAATATTGCCACCAAATTCTTTTATCTAAAAAATGCAAGTACGCAAGTAAAGCCGTTAAAAAAAAGAAAGTGTATTGCACTTCTTTACGAGCAGTTACCCAGGCTACGGATTCCACATTAAAAGGATGAATCGAAAAGAAAAAGGCAACAGCAAGGGAAGCAAACTCATTCAATCCCAACTTTCTGGCTAAGTAAAAAACCAATATAATATTAGCCAAATGAAAAAGCATATTTAGTATATGATAAGAAGCCGGATTAAATTCACTTATACTATAATTGATAGCCAGCGTAAAAACTGTAAGTGGTGGCTTAATCTCCTCGGGCTTATAAGGGTCAAAAAACATTTTATAAACCCCTGAAAATGATAAGTCACGAACGTCTTTATTATTTATTACATACGTTGGGTCATCATAATCTACAAAATCGAAATTGCGGGTTTGAAAGTATAACAGAAAATTCAAAAAAAGAATGCCACTCATTATAAGGAAGACCTTCTTTTTTAAACCCTTCACTATATTTTCAAATCTATCCTGTTTATTTAGCTTTTTTTTATTCTTAGATGTCATTATGCTTGTTAGATAGCCTGAAATACTTTTTTTTAAGTCAAAAATAGAGACTCAAATGAAACTGATGTAAGTTTTAACTAAATATCTTTTCAAAATTCGTAAACTTTTAAGCAATCTTAAAAATAATAGAAAAAATACTAAAAAATAAGCTGAACAAGAGTTTCTAAGTAATTCAACTTTTAAAAATTAAATAGTAAATTTGCTTTAATAATGAATTTCAAGGCTTTCGGAAATAAAGGAAAATATTATCTGCTGATAAACAAGAATTTCCCGGTTAGAAGTAAACGAACTATAACTATTATATTTGTCTCAATAACATGAAAAAAGTAAGTATTTTATTACCGGTTTTTAATGAAGAAGACAATATAAATCAGATTTATAAAGCAATTAAGGAAAATATTCCGGCGAATTATTTAACTGACTTTATTTTTATAGATGACGGAAGCAGTGATAACTCACTTAATGTTATTAAAGAACTGGCAATTGAAAACTCTGATGTAAGCTTTATTTCTTTAACCAGGAACTTTGGTCATCAGGCAGCTCTGATGGCCGGTCTTCAAATGGCAAAAGGAGATATAATAATTACTATGGATGCCGACTTTCAAGATCCACCTGACAAAATATCTGATTTTTTTGAACTGTATGAATCCGGAAAAAAAATTGTCTATGGCAAAAGAGTTAGCAGAAAAAATGATGGTTTTGTTAAAAGACTTACAGCCAAATGGTATTATAAAATTCAAAAACTAAGCTCCGGATACGATATACTTGAAAATGTAGGCGATTTCAGACTCATGGATAAAGAAGTAGTCGATAATCTTCTAAAAATGAATGAAAAGTCCATTTATTTGAGGGGTATGATTTCATGGATGGGCTTTCCTTATGGTCTGGTAGAATATGAAAGACCGGTCAGAAAAAGCGGTGAAACAAAATATTCCCTGATTAAAATGATTAGCCTTGCTATGAATGGAATTCTTAGTTTTTCATTTCTCCCACTTAAAATAGGTTTTTTTATAGGGATTCTCAGCATGGGTTTGGGTGCCTCTTTTTTAACATATATCATTTACGATGTACTTATTAACAATGAAGTCTACCCCCTTTTTAAATGGTTAGTCGTAATTTTATTCATTTTTGTAGGTTTTCTTTTTACCCTTTTATGGATTTTATCTGAATACATAGGGAAGATATACTATGAAAATCTAAACCGACCTATTTTTGTGGTGAATGAAACATCTGTTAATCAAAAAGGGGAAACGCAAAGCTGATTTGCATGCAAAAATTAAAAATCTTAATACTGAATTATGAATATCCCCCTTTAGGCGGCGGAGCAGGAATTATTAGTCGTTATCAGGCGGAAAAACTAGCTGAATTTGGTCACAAAGTTGACGTAATCACCTGTTCTGAAAAAAATAAATTCTATATAGATGACGTAAATTCTAATCTCAGAATTATTCGTTTAAATGCACACAGGCCTTACTATTTTAAATCCGGCATTAGAGAAAAAATTGATTGGATTTTAAAAGCTGAAAAATACACAGAAAATTTATCTGAAAATCAATACGACTTTTGCCTGGCACATTTCAGCATACCGGGAGGATATGTGGCTGAAAAATTGAAAAAAAGAATTAGTCTTAAATATGCGGTTATCTCTCATGCTCATGATATTCCCTGGTTTTGCATAGAAGAAATGTTTTGGTATCATCTTTTCAGCTATCCAATCATTAAGAAGGTCTGTAATAATGCTTCTTTGTTGTTTGTGCAGTCCAATGCTATGGAAGTTAATGCAAAAAACTTCCTTAAAAACCAGCAAGAAAAGCTGGTCAAAATTCCGAATGGCTCAGATGCTATGAGCTTTTTTAAACCGGAAAACAAAACAAAATCGGATAAAATAAAAATTGTCTTTGCAGGAAGACTTGTGAAACAAAAGCAACCCCTGTTTGCATTAGAAGTTGCGGCAACACTTAAAAAGCAAAATGTAAATTTTGAACTAATTTTCGCCGGTGATGGACCACTTCGAAAAAAAATTGAATATCGAATTCAAAAATTAAACTTAAACGATTGCGTAACAATAAAAGGCTGGATATCGAAAGCTGAAATTGTAGCGCTCTATCATCAATCCGATATACTTCTGAGTACTTCTCAAAACGAAGGTATGTCAATTGCAATTCTGGAGGCTTTATTTTCGGGATTATATGTAATAACCACAGGTGTTAGCGGCAATCCGGAACTAATTAAACATCAAATAAACGGAGAAATCTGTATGACTGATCCATCGGCCTTTGCAAAAGCCATTAAATACTACATTTCAGATGTGGAAGAAAATCAGGAGAGGAAAGAGTTTTACAATAATTTTATAGAAAAATTTGAATGGACTAAGCTTGTAAAAGAATATGAAAGTGCAATTTTAAATTCTTTGAATGATGAAACTTTATGAGTAAAATACAAGTAAATACCTTGCATATAATAGACAATCTTTGGTTGGGTGGAGCCCAAACTGTTGTTAAAGGGATATTTGAAAAATACAGTCAAAATGAGAACTTTCATCTTTTTGTATTAAGAGATACGGATGAAAAAATGTCAGTTGAAAACAAAAATGTTACCGTTTATCATTCATCATCAAGATTTCACTTCCGTGCTACGATAAGACAAATTCAAAAAATTATAAAAAAAGAAAACATTGAATTACTGCATTGTCATTTGCCGAGAAGTCAGTATACCGGAATAATTATAAAACTAATACACAAAAAAATAAAACTGGTATTTCATGAACAAGGAGATGTTATAGACCCTTTTCCTTTAAATTTACCGGCTTATAAATTTTTCGGTAACCTAATCGAACATGTAATTTGCTGCTCAGATTTTGTCAAAAACACACTGGAAAAGAAAAGTAGATTTCCCGGAGAGAAAATTTCAGTTCTATACAATTTTGTTGACAGAGATGTTTTTACGGCAAGCGATAGGGTACCCGGTAAAAAAATCAATATAGGTTTTGCCGGCAGACTTACACAACATAAAGGTTGGCGAGATTTTTTAGAAGCTACGGCTAAACTTTCACAAAAACGACCGAATATTTGTATTCATATTGCAGGTACGGGAAAAGATAAAAGAAAAATGCTGGATACAGCGAAATCTCTCTTTCCTGATTCTCAATTTATGTACCATGGTTTTGTAAAAAAAATGGATGATTTCTACCGGGAAATGGATTTCATCTGCATGCCCTCCCATCGGGAACCTGTCGGAATGGTTCATATAGAAGCGATGGCAAGTGGTAAAATCGTAATTGCATCAGATGTTCCCGGAATGAATGAACTTCTTATTCATAATAAAAATGCATATTTATTTGAGGCTGGTAATATTAATGATTTGCAAATCAAATTATCAAAAGCTTTAGATAATTCAGAAAAAAACAGCTTTTTATTAAAAAATGCAGAAAAGCTGCTCACTAAAGTTAGCTTTTCTGCATTTGATGAAAATCTTCAAAAGATATATCAGAATAAAATCTTAGCGCCTGATAATTAGTTTTGATACCTGAAGCTTTCCTGAACTTTCAGTAATAACAAAGTATTCACCCGGTGCTAAATGGTTCACCTGAATTGTATGTTCAGTAAAGTAATTATTTAATGCAAAGCTTTCGATAACACGGCCTTTAATATCCGAAATATAAATATTTTTGATACTTTCTCCTGAGTTTTCCTCTATAATAAAATAATCAGAAGCCGGATTCGGATAGATTTTTAGTTCACTCTCAGAAAAATCAGCTTCACCAATAAAAGTGCAGTTATCCACTACTATACGAATAGTATCTCTTGAAAAGCAATCATTGGTTAATGATTGAACAGTATAAATTACCTGATACTCACCAGGACCGGTAAAAGAAGGATTAAAGTTATTGCTCGTAACCCCAAAGCCTTGGTAAATCCCACCTATAGGTGTAACCAATTGATTCAGATTAAAAACAGGATCATCATCACAAAAGCTTTCTTCCGGTTGGTTAACGGTTAACTCCGGTTTTTCTTTTATCAATAGATTTATAGAATCTGTAGCAGAGCAATTAAATTCATTAGTCACAACGACAGTATAAACATTTGATTCGGTAGCTTCCAGTATTTGTGAGTTGCTGCCATCAGACCACATAAAGTCAGCACCTTCATTTGCGGCATCTACAAATACAGGGCCTCCGCAAATTTCAATATCAGCACCCAAATCTACCACCGGAACAGGATTCACTGTAACATCTATAGTATCCCGGGAAATGCACCCGTATACATTTTCGGCTAATACAGTAACTAATTGAGAGGTATTTACCTCAAATAAACTATCTGTAATTTGGTCATTCCAGATAACTACATCCTTATCAGAACCCGCTTGAAAAACAATTCCTCCACAAACAGTTGTATCGGCACTTGTTATATTCGTTTCAGGAAAAGGGCTAACAATTATTTCCGCTTCTACCGGATCTGTTTGACAGTTTTGTATGTAATTAATTTTGCCACTCCATCTGCGGGGAGAAAGGGGATTTGTAAATGGATACTGATTACCGGTTGCTTCTAATAATTGTATATTATCATCCTGTACATGTATATTTCCAAGACCGGTTCCACTAGTATAACGCTGAACATTACCGGATGTAGAAGTCAAATAAAATGAGTAATTATCACCGGCAGGAATAGATACATTTACATCAATAGGTACAGGCGTTAAAATATCTTGTGGGTTTGCCGTAACAAATGCAGATCCGACTAAAGTCCAGGCAGATGGAGTTTGTTCAAATCCCTGAAAACTTCCTTGCTTGTAATAAATTTCGTAGTTGGTACTTGTAGTTAAATAAACTTCAAAGCTTAAAATTTCAACGTTTTCCAGAGCGACAATTTCAATCATATTACCGGGAAAAGTTGATCCAAATAAAGCCGGAGTTTCTAGATCTGTTTCTTCACTACCTCCTAATGTAACAAAATAAGATGTGGTCTCTGTTAAAACCGGTGTTACAAATATATTTCCGGTGTCTAATAAATTGCCTCCTGTTTCCATATCAAACCAGCTAACTTCAGAACCTTGTACTTCCAAAGTTACACTTCCGGAGCCACAAATCGTATCACCGGATAATTCAGGTGGCTGCTGAGCAGTACATTGAGCACTCAGTTTGCTTGTTGTAAACGTCAATAAAAGCAGAAAAACAAAAAAATAAGTAAATTTTAGCAGTTTCATGTTAATTAATTTTTAGTGTTGTACATTAACTTAGGTAACGTAAATATATTAAAAAACATCAAATAAAAAGTCGTTTACAATAAAAAATATTTGTTAAAAAACTTATTGTTTACTGTTTATAATCAACTCTTAACAAGACTTTACTTGCTAATAAAATGTATAAATAACAGATAAGCAGTTCATAAATTTTAATCTTCACTGATTTAACGCAAAACATGTATTTTTTCAATACACTCACCTTCATTAGTCTTTAAAAATAAAAAATAGGTGCCGTTTGCTAAATCCGCGAGATTTAATATCTGTTTATTTTTTTCCCAATAAACTAAACTACCTCTCACATCAAAAATTTTCACTTCGTTTTCTGAATTAAAATCAGAATTAATCGAAGAATTAAAGATCCTCAAATTATCTTCAACCAAAGGGTTAGGGTGGAAATTACAAGCAGCTTTAACCTTAGACTCTTGAACATTCGTAGAAGATTTTTTGATATTAACCGTATAAGTAACATTAAAGGTGTCTGCCGGGGCATTTACATCCCACAACTTAAAACTAAAATTAGCCAATCCGGCTTTATGATTTGGATATACCTGAGCAATAAAAACAGGTATATAATCTAAATCCTGCTCTCTGTGCAAAACATAAATGCTACTTTCAGGAACACTATCTTCAAAAAAGACATCTCCTACTTCCATGGTGAATCCCCATTCTTCCGGGAAATTTTTCTTCAAATCACGTTTCCAGGCTATCTCCACGCTATCCTGAGTTAGGTTTGTAAAAAAACTCACCTGATATACGACATGTTCTGTATCAAAATCCTCTATATAAAAATTAGTTGGTTGTAAATCAAATCCCGGCTGTCCATTGCAAAAAGGAATAAGAAGAAAATAGCTCAAAAAAAGAGAGACAAGATAGTTTTGCATGATTATTTTTTTTAGAAAACTAAAATACAAAATTACTAATGAGAATTTCGAATTATATTTTTTTAGTATCTGTTTTACTCGTCTTTCGAGTGGATTTTAATAAAAAATATAGCCTCACTTTATGCGTCTAAAGCCGGAAGAAGAATGGAAAAATTATGATGGAAAATCTGCTTCGCAAGTCTTTCTTGTCCGGTAGCGGGGGCGCTACGGACAGCTGGGAATGTAATTTTATTCTAATAAATTAAAATCGTTAGAAAACTTCTTCAACTCACTTTAAACCTCAATTTAAATCGAAAATATATCCTTTTTCTCTTTTATCTTTTTTCTTGATAAAAAAGATAGAAAAAAATCAAGGGCTGTGAGACCTTGTCCTAATAAAAACTACGAAAACCTACACTATCACGACAAAACTCGCTACGCTATTCGCTGAAAATTTTCCAAATTTTCAGATAGCTGTGCTTCAGACAGTTGTCGTGATCGCGTTCCGGTTTTCTTGTTTTATTGGACAATCCCTCAAGGCCCGATTAACGGCACATAAGGCTTTTATATCGATATAGATGATAAACTCTTTGCAGAAAGAACATAATGAAACTCCCTCACAGAAGGAATGCGGCCTTTATTCCGGACTTGGGGGACCCGCTGCTTGAATCTTGCGTGAAAAATTTTACTGTCTGACGCCAGGAGTTTAAAATTTTTAGCAAGTGAAAGCACAGCAGGCCAAGGAGGAATTCAGACGCGATTTTTTTTTAATAATGAAAAATAAATTTCAAACTATCGTTTCACAGGCGGATGTCTGCGATAGAGTGAATTGCCCTACTCCTTAAATATACTCCTGCGTAGTTACAAACTACGCATAGCCCAGACTGTATCATTAAGGTGAAAAAGGTGCAATAACAGGATGCCCTTGCTCTACAACTTCAAAAATTTCACGGAGTAATATAACTATGCCAAGTAAAATCAATGAAATGCTAAACAAATATCCTCTAAATTCACCAGCATTGTAATCTGGCTTAGGTAATGGGTTTTTATACAAGAAATATAAATTCCAAAATCCAAAAAGAATACAAGCCACTGCTATTATAAACAACAACAATTTCATAACAAATCTATTCTGAATTTAATATTTCTTCCCATCTATCGCAAGCGTCCCCATCTATCGCAAGCGTCCGCTTGTGATACGGCTGATACAACTTCTTTGTATAAAAATATTCCATCTCATCAATTAACATGTAAATCTAATCCTTTTAAATTAATTGTTCAAAAAACTACTACTACAATTCAATTTCAATATTTCATTATCTACATGCATAATCACCGGAACTAAATACTTGTCACAGACGGACGCCTGCGGTATAGTGAGAATTTAAACTTCAAAAAAAATGCAACGCAATTATTTAATTTTTTTAAATTCAGAATCTGATGTAAAAAGAGGAATTTGATTTAATAATGCAGATGATGCGATGATTGCATCAGGAATCTTGATTTTGTATTTCTTTCTTAGTAAAATTGCTTTACTTTCAATTTCATCTGTATATCCGTGTTTTTTATGAAAGGATAATAATTCTTTGATAACAGATTCAGCTTTTTCATCAACATGTGGATTGCCCAGAAGTTCTATTTTTGTAATAAATGAAAAATGAATGTCCTTATTTAATAGGGCTTCAGCAGCATAATTATTGCCTTCAAGTAAATAAATGAACATATTTGTATCGACAAATATACTTCCTTTACCATTCATCCCTGAGCTTTTTTTGGTACTTTAATCCATCTCCAAAAACACCTTTCAACTTACCTAAATATTTATGTGGATTGAATGTCCTTTTTGCATTAGATTTTTGCATATTACGTAAAACCGTTGCAATTTTTTCATTCATTTCCTGTATAGTATCTGACTTTTTAATTGTAACCGACATTAGATTCATTTTTAAAGTTAAACGGATTTTTAGGATTTTTGGTTTCGACTTGAATGTTTGTTAATTGATTAGTTTATTTAACCCTCCTGATATTTGTCTCACTTTTATTCAATAAAACTAAAGTATTTTGAACAAAGAATGTAATTATTTCTAATAAATTAAAATCGTTAGAAAACTTCTTCAACTCACTTTAAACCTCAATTTAAATCGAAAATATATCCTTTTTCTCTTTTATCTTTTTTCTACTATATAACAAATCATAAGACACTGTAAATC
>REEL01000137.1 GCA_007695095.1 Chitinophagaceae bacterium
CAATTTTAGTTTATATATTTGTTATTGCAGATGGAAAAGTTATCCTTAAACCTGATATTAATTGTCATTTTAATTAATCTAATAAATTAATAAGAGTTACATAAATCTAAAGTGAATAATTTCAAATTTATTTATGAGAGATATAGTGTCATTATCTAAAGTTGTTTTAACTAAACTTGAAAATGAACTACCTGATAGTATGTTCTATCATTCTCCCAGACACACTATAAATGTCGTTAAAAATGCATTAATACTAGCAGAATCAGAAGGTATAAAAACTGACGAAAAAGAGTTATTACACGTAGCAGCTTTACTTCATGATATTGGGTTTATAGAAAGCAGGGAAAATCATGAAGAATTGAGTTGTAAAATAGCTAAAGAAGTATTATCAACTTTTAATTTTTCAATTAGAGAAATAAATTATATCTGTAGTTTGATAAAGGCTACGAAATTACCTCAAAGACCAACTGATGATTTAGCAAAGATTCTTTGTGATGCAGACCTTGATTATCTTGGTAGAGAGGACTACTTTAAAGTGGCAGATAAATTATTTCAAGAATTTATTTTTTTTGGAGAAATTCATTCAAAAGAAGAATGGTATCAACAGCAAATAACTTTTCTTGAATCACATCAGTATTTTACAAAAACTGCTATTAGATTACGTCAAAATAAAAAAGCCGATCATTTATTAGTTCTTAGAAAGCATTTAAGTGCCCGGATTAAGAATAATAAAAATGATTAAAAGAATAGCAAAGCTAAAAGGATATTTAAGCCACAAATTATATTTTTCTTATAAAAAGCTCTTTATTAATTTTTAAAAGCGATATAAAACGTTTTATTATAAAGTTAAAGTCATTGAAAGATAGAAAAAACTGCATTTAAAATTTGATTTTTATCAAATAATCTACTATTTTGCAATCTATGTTATTGCATTAATCTTAACTATTAAACACCATATATATGAGCAGGTTATTTACATTATTAATATTTAATGTTTGTCTGTTTTCTCCATATAATTCACTTTCTAATGGAAATGTTGGTATTGGTACAGACGACCCAAAAACTAAATTGCAAGTCGAGGGAGCAATTTCTTCTTTAGCTGTTGGATTAGAAGCATTGGATAACTTAGTTATTCCTGACAATATTTCTATTTTTAGGGTACTATTTAATCCTATACATTTATCAGTAGTAAATCTCAGCCTAAATGACCCTCAACAGGGTCAATTTTTAATTATCATTAATGAACATTCTCATAATGCAATTTTTGAAGGGTATACGATTCCTCCATCTAATGGTGTTTTTTCAACGGTTTATTTGGGTAGCGAATGGAAATCAATTAGTTTGAGTCAAAGTTCACTTTCAGATTTTTGGGATTTATATGGCAACACTAATACAAATGCTGCAGACCATTTTTTGGGAACAACAGATAATCAACCATTAATCTTCAGAACAAATAACGATGAAAGATTACGTATCGATGAGCTGGGTAATGTAGGGATAGGGACAGTATTACCAAATTTAGGTCTTGAGATAGCTACCGGTAGTGATAATGGAGACGACATTCTCCGGCTTGCTGAAGATAACAATCACACAGAAAGATATATGGATATTGGCAGCACTACCTTTAATGTTGTCAGACAAAATGGGAGTAATGTTGGGATGACTTTTAGAACATCCTTATCATCAGGAACTTGGGGGTCCGGAGCAAATGCCGGCTCAATAAGATTTCAACCTAATAATCAGACAGCTATGTTTATTAACCGTGAAGGAAATGTTACAATTGGAGCTGCTTTGAGTCACCAATATAAATTAGAAATCAGAGATACTTCCGGCATTATTGCAGTAAATGATTCTATTTTAATTGATGCTAACCCTGAAAATGCAAAGAGAGCACTTCTAAGATTAAGAGTGCCACATGATAATAATAATGAAATGTCTGCAATCGGGTTTTCTGTTACAACAAGTTCTACAGCTTTAGGTGCTGTAATAGCACATGAACGTTTAGGTGCCAGTTCACGAGGGAAGTTGCATTTTGCCACAAAGGGAATCAATGATAATACTGGAAATATACCAATACGCATGACGATTGGACAGGAGGGGAATGTTGGTATTGGAATTACAAGTCCTGAAGAGCGCTTTCATGTAAATGGAACAGCCCGAATTGGCAACAATCCTTCTGTTACAAATTATACAGCCCCGAATATAGGTGGTTTATTTGTTGATAGTGAAATTAGATTTGGTAACGCAAGTACTTCTGATGATTTTATTAATGGTGTTTATCAACCTATGATTTACGGAACCAGAAGCGGTGGATTGGGTGGCTTTAATTCTTCCTCTTTAGTTATCCAGGCCGGTGGCATCGGAATAACAAGACATATTTATATGAGAGCCGGTAATGACACACGTATGCTCATACATAACAATGGTAATATTGGCATTGGAACAACTAATCCGGAAGCTAAATTGCACATTAAAGGTAATAGTTTTAACAATGATGTTGGCATTCGAATTGGAACAGCTCCTGTTTCTGACAGAGATTGGTTGATTACTGCTAAAGGCTTTGAGTCTTACGGACCGGGAAGATATGACCTTGAATTCAGTCATGCGGCTTCAAGCCATACTTACAATCTATTATTTGATATTAATGGTAGCATTGGAATAGGCACAACCGAACCTGAAGCTCAACTCCACACTACCGGAACTGTTAAATTAGAAAATTATACGGGAGGGTTATTAAAAGTTGATGAAGATGGGAATTTGCAAGTTACCGGAGGTGCTTCGGGTGAAAATTTTGGCAGAGGAACTTTGTTTAAAGTACAGCCATCAAAAATTGCATTGGGAGATAACCTGGCAGCTGGATTAACACTCACAAAACAGGATTTAACTACCTCAACAACAGCTACAAATGGAAACAAAAATGTAGGTTCCGTCGTAACCATTTTTGGGTCTGGAGGGCAATTGGGTTTAGGGCCGGAAGTGAATTTTCTTGAAATGGATTTAGGATCACCGACTACTGTGAGTCAGCATAAGATTTATTTTTCTAACCCCACCTCATCTCTGCATGGTGATAGATTTTATTATTTTAAACTGAAGTATTCTTATGATGGAGATTCCTGGTATTATGCAGTTGGAGATGAAGATAATTGGGTAACAAGCGCACCGGATTTTCCGGGAAGAGGGATTGAAGATACAACAGGTTTTATTACCGACATTTTAGTACCTACAATCACAGCTAGATACTGGAGATTATATGGAGATGGAAACAGACGTCAAGGTATTTTATTTGGAAATCCTGTAACTTCAACGAATGGTGATAATGCCATTTATGAATGGGAAGTATTCCAGGAAGCTAGTCATGATCCCTGTTTTGTATGTCATGAAATAGTGCATCACTTTAAAGTTCTTCCTTCAGATAGCTTGGCAGAGGGAGCGGCTGTGGTAATGGGACCGGACGGCGTAGGGGCTGATATAGGACTCATTGTGGGTTCTGAGATTCAAGATGATCCTACAGGCGGTGATCCAGCACATTGGGCTACACGCATGGTGTTTGACAAAGCTAGGGCTGCTTTTAGAGCAGGTAATTCTGAATTAGGAGCATGGGATGTGGCTAATAGAGGTGATTTTTCTTGGGCCGGTGGGCAGAACTCATTAGCATCTGGGAATCATTCTTTTACTTTTGGACTTAATGGTAGAGCTTTGGGTGATGCTTCTATATCATTAGGACTAAATGCTCAAGCTGATGAAAATTATACATTAGCCTTAGGCACTGCTACAAGAGCAGAAGCAGAATATGCAATTGCTATAGGAAGGGAAGCTTTTGCAGATGGAAATACAGCCATGGCCTTAGGATTTAATGCAAGTGCTAATGGAGATTTTTCTACGGCTTTAGGATATGTTGTTGTTTCTTCAACTTATCAAGAGGTTGTTCTTGGTACTCACAATGAATTAATTGCAGGTAGCCCTATAAACTGGGTTGCAACAGACCCATTGCTTATTGTAGGTAATGGCACTGCACCCGGCTTTGAAAGTAATGCAATGATCATTCTCAAAAACGGCAATACAGGTTTTGGTGTGAATAACCCTGCTTTTCCTTTAGCAATGGGATCAGGTGCACATGTTACTGTGGGTGGTGTTTGGACAGATGCTTCCGACAGGAGGTTGAAATTTGATATTGACAATACACAATACGGCTTGAAAGAAGTGCTTGCTTTGCGTCCTGTTGACTATAAAATGCATATTGACAGTTCAAGACAAGTAGGATTTATTGCTCAGGAAATGCTTGAAATTGTACCTGAAGTAGTAAGTGGTATTGAAGGGGATATAGATAAAAATGAAACTCTGGGTTTATCTTATGGTAACCTTGTAGCTGTTTTAACAAAAGCCATACAGGAGCAGCAGGAAATGATAGATAACTTAAAGGAGCAAAAAAATTACCAAAAAGCATTTAATTCAGAATTACTTGAAATGCTTATTACTCAACAAAAGCAAATAGAATTATTATTGAATGAAAATGTCAAAGCTTCTTTAGTAGTTGAGGAGTAAGTTTTATTTATGATTTGCCAAATTGATAAGCTAGAAATTACCTTTGCTAAACATTTATGAATAGAGTTAAAATTTAATCATGGAAATCAAATTAATAATAAGTATCGTAAAAAAAAATAAAAATAACTAATGTAATATTTAGTAGTAATTTTTGTTTACTGTATTCTGCCGGAACGTTGTATCTCATCAAAGACATTTCCGTCGCTGTTGTAAGCTCTTACCTTAGCAGAGTTTCCTTCAATAGTAACCATGAAAAAATGATGCGTTGGAGAAGCTTTTTCCAAATACCATGTGTTAGCAGGGTCATATACAGTACGGGTTGCAACACCCCAAGCTCCATCGCCTAAATAGGTAACACCTGTTTCATCAATTTTTCCGTTTCTGATTGGCGGTGTTCTTTTAAAAGTGTGGTCATGATGTTCAAAAGCAATCGGGAGATTATGTTTTTCAAATAAAGGCACCCAGTGTTCTCTTACGGCTGCCGTTGGATGTCCGCCAAAACTTCTGTGAGAAGGGAAAGCGGGAACATGATATACCGGAATCAAATGAGGTACATGGCTTCTGTTATCCAATGTAGTGCTTAACCAGTTGGTTTGTCTGCCCGGGATACTGGTGGTATGGTCCGTATCTAAAATGACTATACTCAAATAATTCCCAAAATCTAAAGCACGAAAAGGTCTTCCATCTTTAGACGGAAAAAATTTATAGAAAAAAGGAGCTTCAGCCGGCGTTCCACCGTATCCTTTTTGCACTTCGTGGTTACCAATGGCAGATACAACCGGTATTAAGCGGTTATTCACGGTAGAGTGAGTATACCAATCTTTCCAGAATTCAATAACTAAATCAGCTTTTTCCGGTCTTCCGTCTTCGTAGACTATATCACCCCCCCAAACCACAAAGTCAGGGGCTAATGTCCCGGCCAGACGATTCATTTTACGGGTAGTAGATGAAACAGATAAATCACCGCCAACAATGAAATTTATAGGTCTGGTTAAATTTTCCGGTAAAGTTTTAAATGTAAAAGTGTTTTGAGACTTTTCAAAACGAAACTCATACTCTGTATCCGGCTGCAAACCGGAAACTTTAAGATTGTAATAGTAATAGTCTGTATAATCAATTGAAGAACTGTTTGTTTTGTAAGGGTTCCAATCTGAACTTCCTTTTTTTCTAAGTAAAACTTTCCTTACAGCATCATCTTTTTCAAACCAACAGATGTTTATGTTATTCATGGGAGTGGAATCCCAGGTAAGATAAATGGCTTCAATTTTTTCTCTTTCGGTCAGCTCTTCACCACAGCTAAAAAGAAAAATAGAGCTACAAAAGAGGAGAATCAAGTATTTTTTCATCGGTGATTAGTTTTTGTTCAGGAGATTTCTGTCTAATAAATCAAATAAAATTGACTTGTTTAAATGCTGAGAGTACTCTTTATTAAAAGACTTCCATTTATTTGGTTCAAGTCGAACACCTTCTATTTGGCCTAAATCTTTTTGAAGAATTCTTTTGGTGTACTCGTGAACGTCAAATTCGATTATTCTTAAATCTTCGAGACAGAGCAAAAGGTAATCATAAATTTCATCTTCATTCAGATAATTCAGAGGTTGACTTACCTCTTCAAGTTTTTTGTTTAGAAGACGAATCAAGCTGTTAATTTGTTTCATCTTTTTTTGAGCCTCTTTTCTGTTATCAACTGACATAGGCAATGATTTAATAAACTAAGCTAAGAATAAATAACTAAGAAAACAAACCTTACAGAATCAGGAAGTTTAATATGTCATTGTGGGTAAATAAAATTAGTAAAAAATATTTTCAATTAGACAACTTTTGTTTAAAAAGTTCTAAAATTTTTGTAATTAAATTCTGATGCAGAATGGTTTTTAATTATTTAGTCCGGAGTTATTTCTTTGTAAAGTGTTTGTATAAGACCATCGGTTAACCCAATTTTTGGGACAATAATCCTCGGCATTTCTGACCATTTCATAATATTCATGAAAATTTCTGTGGCAGGAATGATAACATCTGCCCTGTCAGGGTTAAGGCCTAATATTTTTATTCTTTCGGCCATAGTATAAGTGTTCAGATGTTCGTGTATATATTCCATTAATGAATAGCTGAGATAAGTAGAATTTCCCTTGCCAAACATTTTTATGATTTTATTGATGTTTCCTCCGGAACCTATGCCTATAAGCTTTTTCTTATCCTGATTTACACTTTCAATGAAAGCTTTCATCTCTGCCCAGTCTTTGTCAGTTACCAGATTGTTTAAAATTCTGAGTGTACCTATTTTAAAAGTAGATGTTTGAGTAAGTTTTCCTTTCGAAAAAAATGAAAGTTCTGTACTACCACCACCTACATCTATATAAATATAATTATTTTTAGAGCTAAGCAGTTCAGCTACTCCGTTTGCAAAAACTAATTCAGCCTCTTTATGACCTTCAATAATATTTACCTTGATTCCGGCTTCTTTTTCTATTTGGTCTATAATTTTCTGACCATTTTTCGCTGAACGCAAGGCTGCTGTTGCGCATGCTTTGTAATTAAACACTTTATGAACCTCCATAAGTAGTTTAAAAGCCTTCATAGCGGCAAGTAATGAATCAGTTTTCTCCTTGCTTATTTTCCCATCTAAAAAGGCATCTTCTCCCAGGCGAACGGGAACTCGCACTAAAGACGATTTTTTAAACACAGGCTTATCATTAAGCATATACACATAGCTGAAAAGTATGCGAACACCGTTACTGCCGATATCAATGGCTGCTAATTTCATACTTTAGTTATTTTTATTAGATTCATTAGATGATTGCATTTAGGCATTTTCCTTTTTTAGGTATTTGTAAATTTCAATTTGGGTTCTGTTGTTGGGAGGGGTATCATTTCTTCTGTAACGGTTAAAATCTTCATAATGCAAAGAACGGGTTTTGACATGATCCTTAGATTCAAAATCAAGGAATTTTAGTATTTTGATTTGTATTCTTTTGTCGTAAATAGGAGTTAAAACTTCAACCCGGTAATCTAAATTTCTTTTCATCATATCTGCTGAGCCTATGTATACTTTTTGTTTCCCGCCACCACCAAATACGAATACTCGCGAATGTTCCAGGAACTTATCAATAATAGCCGTGCACTCAATATTATCACTCACTCCTTTCAGTCCGGCTATTAATGAGCAGGTGCCTCTGACAAAGAGTTTTACTTTTACTCCGGCTTTACCGGCTTTATATAATAAATCAATAATTTTTTGATCTACCAGATTATTTAGCTTCATATAAATATATGCATTTTTACCTTTCTCAGCATACTCTATCTCCTGCAATATGAGAGCAGATATACGATCACGCATAAAGAAAGGAGCAACCAGTAAATGCTTATATTTTCCACTTTTATAGTTTTGATTAAAAAAGTCAAAGACCTGATTGACTTCTGCTGCTATTTGCTGATTGGCAGTTAAAAGACTTAAGTCGGAAAATACGGTTGATGTTACTTCATTGTAATTACCGGTACCAATATTTACATAATATTTTAAGCCATTGTTTTCTTCCCTGGTGATTATAAAGAGCTTTGAATGTACTTTTAAACCTTTAACACCATGGATTACATTTGCTCCTTCTTCTATCAATTTGTTACTCCAGTAAATGTTAGATTCTTCGTCAAATCGGGCCTGCAGCTCCATTACAACCACAACTTCTTTCCCGTTTCTTACCGCATTTAATAAAGCATTTACAACTGCCGAATGTTTGGCAACACGGTAAAGAGTAATTTTAATCGAGCGAACTTTTGGGTCAATGGCAGCTTCTCTGAGTACATCGATTAAATGGGTAAAGGATTCATATGGAAAGCTTAGTAATACATCCTGTTTTTGGAGAATACTGAATATACTTTCATAATTATTCAATTTTTTATTCAAAAGGGGTGGATAGGGTTTGTTTACCAGATCAGCCTGACCCATATCAGGGAAATTCATAAAATCCTTTGAATTGTGATATCTGGTGCCTGCAATAGTATTGTCTATTTTACTTATATTCAGACTTTTTTTTAGAAATTGAAGCAAATCATCAGGCATTTCTTCATCATATAAAAACCTCACGGGAGCTCCTTTTTCTCTTTTTTTCACACTTTTAGAAACCAACTCAATAATGCTTTTACTTACATCATTATCCATATCTAATTCAGCGTCTCGGGTTACTTTTACGGTATATGCTTTAGCATCTTTATGAGGAATAATGTAAAATATTTCTTTCAAATTATAGCGAATGATATCATCCACCCACATCACAAATTTTTTATTGTTTTTTTCAGGAAGCACCACAAATCGGGGAATCATTTCCGTTGGAAGCTCAATGATGGCATACTGATATACAGAACTGGAATCTTCTTTAGCTGAAAAAAACAATTTAACCGCTAAATATATTTTTTTATCCTTCAGCTGTGGAAATTCATTTTTTTTCATGAGCATAATAGGGGTAAGGTGCGAGCGTATATTTCTCAAAAAGAAATCTCTTACATACTCTCCCTGTTCTTTATCCAATTGATTTTCATCTAATAGATAAATTTGATGCTTTTCCAGTTCACTGATAATTTCTCTTACATTTTTTTCAAATCTGCGTCTTTGTTTGATAGCAATATTCTGAATGAGTTTTAAAATATCATCCGGAGTGCCGCCAACGATATCTTTCTGACTGCCTTTATATTTTACCATTCGTTTTAAAGTAGCTACTCTTACTCTGAAAAACTCATCCAGATTATTAGAAAAAATTCCCAAAAATTTTAATCGCTCAATCAGTGGGTTATCCTTATCTTCAGCTTCCTGCATAACCCTTTCATTAAAAGCAAGCCAGCTAATTTCCCTGTTTATGTAGGGTTCCTTTAAAGAATGTATGTATTCTGCAATTGACATTTCAAATTTTTGCGTAAACTAAGTGAAAATTAAGATATAAAATGTAAAATCCCAATTTAAAAAATTGTTATCATTTCTTTGCAGATTCTTCCAGAGAAATATTTTCATCTCCCGCTACATAAGGCACAAAAGTGACTATAAACTGAAACATCTCATCGGTAGTTTTCATACTTCCATCCCGTTCAGCTACTATTTCAGGGGGTGAATGTGGGTTGAGCGGGTTGTTTTCAGTATTGTCATAGACGCCTTCCGCTATAACTCTTGAACCGGCCGGAATTTTTAGCATGTTTTTAAAAGTGTAAAAATATTGCCATCTAAAATCCCATCTTGGAATTTCTATGAGTGGAATGGTATCATTTTGAGGGGTAATCGCATAAGCTTTGAAAGATTTGCCTAACAAATGCATATGCGGATTGATTGTCAACAGTGAAATGTCAATACTAACAGTAGCTTCTGTAGTAAATTTCATTACAGTATCCGGGGGTATTATCAAAGGTGGTACAATTTCTGAAATACCCAGCGTACCGAGTATGATTTCCTGCACAGGTCGTTTTGGAGGTGCATCACTAAAGTAAATGTTAAATCTTGAAGAGTCGCTAACTGCTAACGGACTGGAACCATAGTGCATATCATTAATGTAGAAAGCGCCTTTACGACTCATGAAGTAACCGCCTATGCCTTCGGGATAGGGATAATACTCGACCCCGGGTAAATAATTTGCTACCATTGGAGTAAGTCTTGGATATGTACCGTCATCATGCAATAATCCGAGTCTTTCATGCATATTTTCTCTGGAACGCATGTCTTTTGTTTCAATAAAGGGCAGGCCGTCAAAAACGTCAGATTTTAAATCCTTTTCAAACTGTATTAAATTAGCATTCATGTGATGAACAACATCTCTTTGACCGGGTACAAATTCTATCAATCGTATAAAAGTATCCTTTTCTAATTCGTAGGGAACCTTCATAATCAAAAATAAATCTTCATTCCCTGCGGGAATATCAACTATAGGAAAGTTAAGCACCAAATCCGGTTCACCGAGGACATTATGTTCCGGAAAAGTTGGGGGTGCCGGCATTTTATCCGGGTCTCCTTTTTCAGCTCCGTCTTGTACCCACTTTTTAAATAAATCTTTTTCGTAATCCGTCAAAAAGCGCTCATTGGCAAAGCGGCTGTAATTCGGATTGGCAGGCCAGGGAGGCATGAAACCACTTTGTGTTACCTCTACTATGGTGGATGCTCGCCTTCTTAAATCTTCGTATGTTATTAGATTGAAAGGTCCTGCTTCTCCCGGACGATGACAAGGCGTGCAATTGATATGGACAATTTTCGCTAGATGCTCTGTGAATGTAACTTTATCCGGTAATTCAATTTCAGAAGTAAAATAGGTCTCAGTATCTTCCGATTCAGAACAAGCCATTATATTGATTATGCAAATCAACAGTAAAAAATAGTATAAAAGGGTAAAATTCAATTTCATTTTTCCGGATTAAAACTCTATTAAACAACCAACAGCCTCAGTTCGGGTATACTTCAATTGTTCATTAGTTGAAAGTGCTTTTAAAGTTGATTTTAGATAAAATTCAGTTATTTCAGTTCGTCTTACACCTAATTCCGGCATCCTGTTGTCGATTGCTCCACTATATAAAACCTTACCGGAATTATCTATTACAAACACTTCAGGTGTAACTTTTGCATTGAAGGCAGTTGCTAATTTATTCTCTCTGTCTAATAAAATATCAGACTGTAAATTATATTTTGACCGGAAAAAACGAATTTCATCGGCTTCATAAAAAGCCCCGGGAAAGATCGTATAGAAATTAAAATTATCATTATTCCAATTTTGAACAATCGCATTATAAGAGTAAGTATAATCGATGCATAAAGGACATTCCGGAGAATAAAAGATAACCACATAAAAACCTCCATCATCTAAGGAAGGAAGCTTTTTTACTTCACCCTCCAGATTTTTCAGGGGGATTTCCGTTATATTGTCAATATAGTTTTGATTACTACAACCCCAAAAAAATGCAGGCAGTAGTAGCAAAAGCAATAATTTCTTCATGCTTATCCCTTTGAGAAAAAACAATCTCTTTTTTAGTAAAAAAACCAATTTTTATATTGGTGGTGTCAAAACAAATATACAGAATTAAGCTTTAAAAAGCTTTAATTTGGAGGACAAAACCTTTTAAATAATCACCTTCAGGGAAATAAATATTAACCGGGTGATCTTCGCTTTGGTTAAGATGATACATGATTGAGACATTTTTTCCGGCAGAAATAGCGGATTCAAAAATCATTTTTTTAAATAGTTGCTTATCCATAGCCTGAGAGCAGCTAAATGTAAAAATTAAACCATTTTCTTTCACTTTTTCCATTGCCGTTTGATTTATTCTTTTGTAAGCACGATAAGCATTTTTTAAGTGATGTTTGGACTTGGCAAAAGCCGGCGGGTCAAGTATAATGATGTCAAAATAATCAGCTTCAATAGTTTGCAGGTAGTTCATAACATCAGAGTTGATAGCTGTGTATTTGTTTTCATCAAAATTTAACTGCTGATTTATTTCCGACATTTTTACGGCATCGGAAGATATATCAATTCCGGTTACTTCATCTGCACCACCACTTTGAGCATAAACATTAAATCCACCGGTATAGCAAAAGGTATTTAAAACTTTTTTGTTTTCAGATAAATTTTTCAGTAAATTTCTGTTATTTCTTTGGTCCAGGAAAAATCCGGTTTTTTGTCCTTGTGCCCAGTTGACTTTAAATTTTAATCCATTTTCGAGTATAGTTGTTTCACATTCTGTGCCCAATAGGTGCTCACCTTTTTCAGTACTTTCTTCGTTTAACTGATAATTCATTTTTTTCAGGTAAATCGTTTGCAGCTTTTCACCATAAAATTCTGTTAGTTGCGATACGAAGAACTCTCTGAAATTTTTCCAACCACTGTGTTGCTCCTGGATAACTATATGATAATTATAAAAATCAATGATTAGTCCGGGAAATCCATCTGCTTCACCATGTATCAAACGATATGAATTAGTGATTTTTGAGTTTGGGAAGAGTTCCTGCTTATTGCTGAGGGCATTGAATAGCTTGTTTTTTAAATGTACTTCCGGATTTAGTTCAGTATTGAATGAAATGATTTTTACTGCTATACTGCTTTCATTATACAAGCCATAAGCTACAGGATTATTTTTAAAGTCATTGATTTGTATCAAATCCCCACTTTCAGCTTTTGGAAGAACATTTTTAATTGCTCCGCTAAATATCCAGGGGTGTTTATTATACACTGAATGCTCTCTTCCTTTATTTAAAGTTACTATACTTTTAATTTCCATATTGCAAACCTACTTAATTTAAGTTGAAAAAGTGATTTGAAAAGTGTATTCATTTATAATTTAGATAAAAGATTTTTCTTTTTTTTTTAAAAAAACTTAAACAAAAAAATGAAGGGAGTGTTTATTCGATATTCGGTTACAAATTACATTTAAAATTATTTCTAAAACCAAAATTTATTTTATGAAAAGGTTAACATTTCTCTTTTTTTCATTTATTCTGACTAGTAGCTTGGCGTTTGCGCAAACAGCTAATGTTCAGGTGATTCACAATTCACCGGATGCGGCTGCGGCTTCTGTTGATATTTACTTAAACGGAACATTAGCAGTACCGGGCTTCGAATTCAGAGAAGCAACTGAATTTTTGCCTTTACCGGCAGGGGTTGTTTTAAACATCGGGGTTGCACCGGCAGGTTTAACAGTTAATGATACAGTAGCAAATTTTGCTGTTGGTCCTTTAACGGCTGGCGAAAATTATGTTGTAGTGGCTAATGGTATTGTAAATGCTGCCAATTATTCACCGGCTCCGGCTTTTAATTTGGATGTCTTTACGCCCGCTTTATTAGAAGCCCCGGATACTAATACAGTGTCTGTATTGGTTCACCATGGTTCTACAGATGCTCCAACTGTTAATGTAGTAGAGACGCAAGTTGGTGCCGGAACTGTAGTATCAAATCTTTCTTACGGAGATTTTGACGGGTATCTCCCACTTGTTTTAGATGATTACATCATCGAGTTACAAACGACAACAGGTGATGCAATTGCATCATGGGGAGTCCCATTGGAATTTCTTGAATTGGGAGGTTCTGCTTTAACAGTTGTTGCTTCAGGTTTTGTAGATCCTTCAGTTAATAGTAATGGTCCTGCTTTTGGACTTTTTGTGGCCTTACCGGCCGGAGGACAATTAATTGAGCTTCCTTTGATTGGAAATGCCAGAGCACAGTTTATTCATAACTCACCGGATTCAAATATTTCAGAGTTGGGACTGTTTATTAATGGAGATTTAGTCAAAGCAGATTTTGATTTTCGTACAGCTACACCTTATGTTGATGTAGTAGCAGGATTTCCTGTTAACGTCGGTCTTGATTTAAATGGAGATGGAATGGAAGATGCATCTTTAGGGTTTGGAATTTTAGAGGAAGGTACTTATAATTTCATGTTCACAGGTGTTTTAAATCCTGCAGACTTTCCTTCAAATCCCAATGGAATTGGAACAGGTTTAGATGTTCTTGGGATTAACTTTTTCGAAAATGCTCAGGCCCCGGATTTAATTGACTTTGTTACTTATCATGGTGCTATAGATGCACCGGGTGTTGATGTAAGTGTAAGAGGTTTAGGAGTTATAGATGCCGGTTTAGAATATACAGATTATTCTAGTAACATACACACTGTAAATGATGAGCGTTATTTTGTTGAATTATATTTAGAGGGTACTAATGATTTAGTGGCAAAATATAATGTTGATTTGACAGGAGCAGGTGGCTTGACAGCAATTGTTTTTGCTTCAGGTCTAATTAGTGATGGGTCTTTTGGACTTTTTGGTGCACTATCAAATGGTACCGTTGTTGAGTTTGATGCTTTAGGTTCAGCTTCAGCTCAAATAATTCACAATAGCCCGGATGCAGCAGCAGAAGCAGTTGATATTTATGTAAATAACATTTTAGTAAGAGAAAATCTTGAATTTAGAAACTCAACTCCATTTTTAGATTTTGACACAGGAATTGATTCTGAAGTAGGGATTGCTCCTGCCGGAAGTACAGGTCCCGGCGATATTATCGGAACCTTTAACTTAGGTGAGTTAACCGAAGGTGAAAGCTACATAGTTGTTGCTAATGGAATTTTAAGCCCATCAGGTTATGATCCGTCTCCACCACTTGAATTACATGTATATACCGGTGCTCAGCAATCATCAATTGACCCGTCTGAAGTAGATGTGTTAGTTTATCATGGAGCTACAGATGCTCCTGCGGTTGATGTTGCAGAAGTTGGTGTCGGTGCAGGTGTTGTAGTAAATGCAATTGAATACAGTGAGTTTCAGGGTTACCTGAATTTAGCTGCTGAAGATTATATATTAGAAATTCGTCCTGCGGGAACAACTGATGGATTGGTTTCTTACAGTGCTCCTTTAGATGCTTTAAATCAAGCAGGGAATGCATTAACAGTTGTAGCATCCGGTTTTTTAAACCCGGAAGCAAATAGTGACGGTCCTGCATTTGGTCTTTGGGTTTCTCTAGCAAGTGGAGGTGAATTGATTCCTTTACCATTATTTACATCAGTTGAAGAGTCAATGGTGGTATATGAAGGACTTAATGTATATCCTAATCCTGTAAGCAGTATTGTAAATGTAGAATTTACTATAGAAAAAAGTAGTGATTTAGCTTTCCGTATAATTGATATGAACGGTAGAACCGTAATGATAAATGATTCAAAGTCTTTTGTAGAAGGTAAGCACAATCATCAAATGAATGTTAATCAATTAGCAACCGGACAATATTATTTAAACATTTTCAATGCTGAAGGTGTTATGATATTGAAACCTATATCAATAACAAGATAAAGGTTGTTGGTTTAGTTTAGTTAGTGTTGGTTTTCCGGCCGGTCTTTTTTAGACCGGCCGGTTTCTTTTTATACTTGTTGATTGCTGCAAAAATGAACATATAGAATTATGAAGTTTGAATTTTCATTCTCTGAAAATTTGAAAAAAATTAGCAGCTGTATTTTTACATTTCTATTTTAGTTACTTTTGTTGCTATAAGTTATTGAAATGAGTGATAAAAGTGCTCTGGTTCTGGTTTCTGATGCCGGTTACCTGGATTATACAAAACAAGTTTTTTACAGTGCTGTAAGATATGGTAATTGGAAAGGAGATTTAGTTTTAATAGTTTGTGATGTTGATTCAGCCGAGCTTGAGTGGTTTCATAAAAGAAATATCACGGTTCTTTCTCCGGATGCACTAATTGACCGGAAAGTTAATGGCTGGCCAAGAATCGTTTTTCAAAAGCTATATCTCATTCACCCGATGATGAAAAAATGGGATAAAGTCGTTTATCTGGATACAGATGTAATGATTTTCCGGGATATAAATAAATTAACCAATTACAATTCATTCGCTGCACATAAAGAAAATGCGGATTTAAACATTCGGGGTCAGTTTATACTTGATAAAAATCTGGATGAAGATGGTCGTGAATTAATGAAAGAGCTATCTGAATCATATAATCTTAACAGAATTGCACTGAATGTAGGGGTGATGGTCTTTAATACTGATCAAAATACTGATGAATTATTTAATGAAGCTTGTCGGCTTTTAAATCGATATGAATCTGTTTTAAGATATCCGGAACAGGCAATTTTTAATTTAATATTTTACAAAAAATGGAAAAATTTGCCTTACTATTTTAATGATTATACCTTCTTTTTTTACAAAAAGGATGTTGAAAAGAACAAATTCTTACAATTAATAAAAAGAAAGTCAAAAATTTTACATTTTATTGGAGAGGTAAAGCCATGGCATGAAACGTGTTATTTTCATGAAGAATGGAAGGAAAACTTAGCTGAGGCTGAAAATTTACCTTTAGTGGATAAGATTGGCGAAGTTCCTTCATCCCTGACAGATTTACGTCGTACATGGTATAGAAATATGATAAAATTCACCATATTTTTTGCTCATTTATCATGGTTGACAGGCCGTTTATTACATAGGATTTCTCCGGCTGCATATCACTTTTTAAAGCGTTTTATATGAATAAAAAGTCAGCAGCAATAGCCGTTTTATCAGATGAAAATTATCTTGAAGCTGCTAAACAGGTTATTTATAGTAGTTTTAAATACGGTAATTGGAAAGGGGACTATATTTTACTGGCTCACAATGTAAAGGAACAAAATTTAAGATGGTTTGAGGATAGGGGAGTTTATATTTTAAAGACCTCTTCATTAATTAAAACCGAAGTATGGGAAAAGGCTTTAGGTAAAGGTAAAGACTGGCCGGAAGTTGTGTATTCTAAATTGTATTTGCTTAGTCCGGAACTGGCAAGTTGGGAAAAGGTTATTTTCTTAGACTCCGATGTTTTTGTACGAAAAGCTATGAATGCTTTATTAGATTTTGAAGGATTTGCTGCCCGTGAAGAATCTTTGAGCCGGAATTTGATGTATCAGTTTATTCCTGATTTGGAAACTTTAGGCTCTGAACATGAAACCGAATTATCAAAACTTAAGGCTCAATATGATTTTTCTGCAATCAGCTTTAATGTCGGCGTTATGGTGATTCCCACTGCTGAAAATACAACCGCTAAATTTCAAAAAATAATTGATTTGGCTAATGAAATTCATGGTTTGGCATATTTCCCGGAACAAGCAGTTTTTAATTTGTTCTTTTACAAAAAATGGGAGAATATACCCTATGTATATAATGACTTTTATACGCATGATTGGTTTAATAAACATGGTTTTTGGAGACGCAAAAATGATAAAGATGCAGTTATATTGCATTGCGCCGGAAAACCTAAACCTTTTGAAAAAGAAAGCATCTATTTTAGTGAATGGTCTGAAAATTATAAGAAAGTAGATTTATTGTTTAATATTACACAGTCAGGAGAAACCCCTGATTCTAAAAGTATTCAAAAAATTGAGAGACTGAACAGAATGAATAAACCAATTGGAAAGTTGGGTCTTTTTTGGTGGAGATTAAAAAAGCGTTTAGGTTTAAAATAAATCACAAGCTGATATGTCAAATAAAAATGCACTCGTACTTTTAGCTGATTCTCATTATTTAGAGCATACTAAAGTTGTGTTTTATACGGCCGTTAAGTTTGGCAACTGGAAAGGTGATTGTGTTTTACTTGCTTATGAGATTGATGATTCAGTGTCATTAGAATGGTTTAAAGAGCGTGATATAAAAATAGTATCTGTTAATAGGGAAACATTTGATTTTACAAGCATTGAAAAGGAAAAATTTGTATATTTTGCTAAGTTGTATTTGTTTCATCCTTTCTGGAATAATTATGATAAATTAATCTATTTAGATACGGATGTTATTGTTCGAAAAGACATTAATCCATTATTGAAATATAAAGATTTTGCGGCAGCGCATGATTGCTTTCAATACACATTAATACATCAGTTTTCGCCACCCGGAAAACCCTATAAAGATGCTTTTATAAATAATCATTTCCCACGGAAAGTTTTGAGAAAAATAAGTTTCAATACCGGTGTAATGGTTATCCAATCCAAAAAAAATACGATTGAGCAATACAGGGAGCTGATCAATCTTACTAATAGTTATGGCAGTCATTCTGTTTTTTATGATCAAGGGGTGATTAATCTGCATTTTATACAAAAGCGACAAAGAATACCCTATGTTTTTAATGATTATTATGCGTCAGAGTTTCATGGGAAAGGTGGATTTATAAAAAGAAAGAATGACAGAGATGCCGTTATTTTACACATTATACACCCTTTTAAGCCCTGGAATGAAAATTGTATTTATCATAATGAATGGAAAAGTCATTATCAGCAATCACTCAAAGAGTTGAGGCCGCAAGCTAAGCCGATAAAAGCTTCCCTTTTTTCCATTTATAAGGTAGATTTAATCAGCAGATTGAGAATTGTAGAAATTTACACCAGAGGATCTTTAGCAAAAACAGTAGGATATGCAAGTTGGCGTACCGGTCAATACTTTAGGAAAGCCTTGTCTGTTTTTTACAAAAATGAAAACAAATCATGAAAAAACATGCAATTGCAGTATTAAGTGATGAAGGACATTTGGAGAAAGCAAAACAAATCATATACAGCTCTTATAAGTTTGGTAATTGGAAAGGGGAATACATATTGCTGGCATATGAAATTCAGGATAAGAGTAAGCTGAAATGGTTTACCGATAGAAATATTCGAATTGTCCATACGCACTATATCCCTGAACATGGGATGAGTCCGGAAAATCCGGTTTCAATTTTTTATGCAAAACTGTTTTTATTTGATCCTGCTTTAAAGGGTTATCACTCCATACTATACCTTGATACTGACATGATTGTCAGAAAGGATTTAAGCGAATTATTGAAATATGATAGTTTTGCGGCTGCTGATGATTGTTATTTAAATCCTTTTTACCATCAGTTTGGTATTTCAGACTTGAGAATATATAAAAATTACCCGAACCGTTCAGATAAACTATTGAATATATTGGAGTCTTACAATGTGAATAAAACGTCATTTAATGCCGGAATGATGCTAATTGACAGTTACAGGAACACTCAGGAAAGATATGATGAAATTTTAGCTGAAGTCAAAAAGTTTGGAGCATTTTCAGTATTAGGTGATCAGGGAGTTTTAAATGCATATTTTCAAAAAATACGAAAACGAATTCCATACGTATATAATGATTTTTATCAGTCAGATGATTTTAACCGGAATAGTTTTTTAAAAAGAAAAAATGACTCCGCCGCTGTGATTTTACATCTAACTTATCCATACAAGCCGTGGAATCCCAAGAGTGATTACTACAAAGAATGGAAGCAGAATCTTGAAAATTCAGATAAATTATTTGATGAAGTAGAACAAATTGGTCAAAAGCCGACTGCTTTTAAAACTTTCACTACAGATTTTATCAATTGGTTTAATGTTCGCCGGATTCGATTTCAGGCAAAACTAAGGTTTTTCTTCAGTAAGTTTTAAGCTTTATCAGCAAGCCCCATTTGAACATTGAAGTTAATTACACATCTGTGTTCTTTTCCATAAAATGGTTTTACAGAATGTACAATATCATTTGGCCAAATAATAAGCATACCTTTTTTCGGTCTTAAAAAGTAGGAATATCCCCGAATATGAAAGGTGAACACACCGGAATAGGGGTGGTCTTTCAAAGGATTTCCGTCACTCAGATAGTAACCTCCTGAGAACCCTATTGGTGGTTCTTCGTGCGGATGCCATCTGGAATGGCTGTGTTGATTGTGTCCACGACCGGCATAAGGTTCGTAATACTGTGCCCAACTTTCGGTAATTTCAGGATTGTTATCATGATTAAACTCAAGATGATTAACCAATTCTACAAAACTATCTTTAATTCTTTTATTTAAAGTCTCTATACCCGGGTGGTTTAAACTTAAAAAATTATTTGGAGGTACCCAAAAACGGCTTCCAATCGGATTGTGCTCTGTGCCTTCAACCCATTGTTCGTTTAGATATCCGGAGTCCTCATAGTTATGCTGCCTCTCATAATCATATTGATCAGGTAGTTCCTGGCCCATTCTCTTTTGTCTTTCTGAGAGTGTTTTTAAACCAAATTCATATACTTTATCATGCAAATCATGATCTTCAAATACTTTCATAAACACCGGAATAGGGGCGAGATGAAAGATGTTTTCTTTTCCGGCAGGTATTAGTGGCTCTTTTAAAAACATAGGTTAAAATTGAGTTTAAGTACGTTTGTTAGTACGTAAAAATACTGCTTAAAGAGTTTGAACACCAAAGGTTTTTTGATTTTTTTACTTTTTTTGGCTTTTATTTTGAAAATGATGAGATAATTTGTCAAGTTATTATGAGTTTTGCTTAGCTATGAATGATAAAATTGACCCTAAAGAAGATGAAAAGTTGAATGTTCTGCACATTATCCGCTCAATAGATATTGGTGGGATAGAAACCCAACTACTGGATTTTTGCAATAATGCGCATCGGTTCAATATTAATACACATGTTATTTGTACCGGAGGAGGCGAGCTGGAGGATGAATTTAGAAATTCAGCGGCAAAGTTCAATATGTTTTCAAAAATTTCCAGACCTTATGACTTGATTGATCCCTTTTTAGTTTTTAAAATCAGAAAGTATATTAAGCAAAATGAAATTCAGATAGTTCATGCTCATTTTGCTGATGAAGGCCTACATACATTAGCGGCCATTATTGGCTTGAAAAAAGTAAAATTTATACAAGGTTTGGCAGTTGATTTCAGATTAAATCGAAAAATTGATAACAGGAAGTTTAGATTTTTATGTAAAAAAGCAGCTAAAAATATTGCACTCACAGAAGTTTTACGAAAACAAACCATAGAATTTACTTCAGTCGGAAGTGAAAAGGTTAAAGTAGTACATAATGGTATTGACCCTGCACGAGTTGTGCTAATGAAGCCTTCAGAATTTCGGGAAGAATTAGAAATAAATAGCGATATGATAGTCGGTGGAATGATAGGTAACTTTTATAATCAGGTAAGGAATCAACTGGAAGTATGCAAAGCTTTGGTGGATGTAATAAAGATGAATGAAAATTTTCATTTTGTTTTTGCCGGAGGTGATAAGAATCAGTGGGTTAAGTCAGAAAAATCTTATTTTCAGGAGTGTGTTGAGTATTGTAAAAATATGGGAATTGATAAAAACGTCCATTTTTTGGGATTACGTAAAGACATACATCATATTATGAAGGCAATGGATTTCTATGTGCATTCTACAAACTATGACACATTTGGGATTGCCCCGATTGAGGCAGCAATGAATAAATTGCCTGTAATTGCAAACGATCATCCGGTTTTTATAGAAACTTCACACACAGGAGTAGGAATGTTATTGTATAAAACCGGAGACATTAAAAAGTTATCAAAAATTATAAATCAGTTTGTGAAAAATGAAAATTACCGAAAATCAATGGGAGAAAAACATCACAAACATGCCGTTGAACATTTTCATATCGATAGCCAGATTCGAAGAATGAAAAATGTATATACTAAAACCCTTGAAGGGAAATAAATAAAAGTTAAAGGATTAGTCTTGTAAACACTTTTAGCTTTACCGGAAACTTTTAATATATATTTAATAATATAAATGCTAAAAAAATCGTATCATGTGGCGTTTTTAAACAGTCAATTCAATTTTATGAAAGCATTAAATCTTTTCTTAATCACTTTTATGTACATTTCAGCTGCTAATAGTTTAAATGCCCAAAATCTAAATGCTATTCCCAACCCACCAAATCACGATGTGAATTTTTCGGGATATGAAGGAGCTCCAATAGTGTTTAACGATACACTTTTCTTAAATTTTAAAGATAGTGATGGTATAATGAGGTTGCATGCTTTTGACGGAAACACCTTTACACAAATTCCCAATCCGCCAAATTATGACCTGACTAACAGAGGTTATCAGGGCTCACCGGTAATTTATAATTCAAATTTGTACCTGCGGTATTGTGATAATGATTTTTATTGTCAAATGTACAGGTATGAAAATAATGGGCTAACGGTTATTCCTAATCCTCCGGGAAATACAAATCCGGGAAATTTTCGAGGTTATAGAGGTGATCCATTTGTTTTTGATGGGAAATTGTATTTACGTTACAAAAATAATAGTTCCTATTTCCAAATGTATGAGTATGATGGACAAAATTTAACGTTAATACCCAATCCGCCTAATACTGCATTTAATAACAGAGGCTATACCGGACGTGCCATAGAATATGACAATAAAATGTATGTTCAGTACTACTTTGAGATAAGTGGAATTCCGTTTTACCGTTTGTATAGTTATGATGGCCAGAATCTGGTTGAAATTCCGAATCCTCCCAATCATGACGAGTCATTTACCGGATATATGGGAGCGCCTGTTATTTATCAGGATACCTTATATCTGAGATATAGAAATAACGACCTGGAATATAGATTGTATGCATATGATGGACAGAATTTAACCTATGTGGCTAATCAACCGGCAAATTTTTCACAGGATGATGGATATTGGGTTGGAGCAATAGAGTACAATGGTTCTTTATTATTGAGATTTAGAAATACATCTGCCAATAATACTTTTGAGGTATATGAATATGATGGCTCAACTTTTCAATTAATTGCAGATCCACCTAATCATGATGGTAATCAAAGAGGATATGTTGGAAGCCCTTTTTTACATGATAATAAAGTTTTTGGCAGATTCAGAAGTAATATGCCTGAAAGCCGCTATCAATTGTTTACTTATGATGGTAGCGATTATACCTTAATTTCTCCTCCTACTGTAGGTTTTGCCAGCAACTCATCGGGTTATTATGGTTTACCTGTTAAATACAATGATGATTTGTATTTTAAATATAGGACTGATGTTGGATATACTAAACTGATGGTTTATCAGGATGTTTGTATAGTAGAAACACAAATTGATACTATCGTTTGTTTTGGTGATGAGGTTTTGTTTGATGGAGTTTTTTATAGCAGTGATACAACTATTAGTAAAACTTATGCTTTAGCTAATGACTGTGATTCCATTGTGACCTTTTCATTGACTGTATTACCGGAAGTTTCAAATACCATATCAGCAGAGATTTGTACAGGGGATAGTTATGATTTTGACGGTTTGCTGCTGAGTACAGATACGATATTGAGCAAGACATTTGTTGCCGCAAACGGTTGTGATTCTATAGTAACTTTAACGCTGACTGTGTTGCCGGAAGTTTCAAATACTATATCAGCAGAGATTTGCTCGGGAGATAGTTATGATTTTGACGGATTGCTGTTGAGTACAGATACGGTATTGAGCAAGACATTTGTTGCTTCAAACGGTTGTGATTCAATAGTAACTTTAACACTGACTGTGTTGCCGGAAGTTACGAATGCTATATCAGCAGAGATATGCACCGGAGATAGTTA
>REEL01000138.1 GCA_007695095.1 Chitinophagaceae bacterium
GAAAAGCTTTCTATTGAAGGATATGCTGTTCGCTATCAGCAATACTTTTCGGAAGGCTGGGATATTTTTAAGAAATATCCTGTTGGATTTATGGGATTGTTTTTAATTTCTGCCGTACTCTATTTTTTTATCAGCCAGTCAGGAACCTACATCAGTAATATGGTTTCGGTGGTTTTATCGTCTCTTTTTCTGGCCTGTAACTATCATATGGCTCACTATTTAAAAAAGGGAGGAATCCCATCTTTTGAAGTGTTTTTTGAGCCATTGAAAGATCCTTTACAACTGGTTATTTACGCTTTACTGTCTTCATTATTAGTAGGTATAGGCTTTGTTTTTTTAATTATTCCGGGATTATACCTTGTCGTAAGCTGGGTTTTTGCAATACCGATTATTGTTTTTACCAAAACAGAATTTTGGCCTGCCATGGAGTATAGCCGTAAAGTCATTACCAGACAATGGTTTCAGATATTTGGGTTCCTGGTGCTTTGTTTTTTCGTTATTTTACTGGGTGCTTTGGCGTTGGGTATAGGGATTATCGTAGCAATGCCGGTCGTTTACTGTAGTTTGTATGCAGCTTTTAGCGACATTTTTGGCTTGCGAACTCAAGAGGGCAATCCGGAAAGTAACAATAACTGGCCGGATGAGGATTCCGATATCACCTATTGAAATTAAAATATTGGATTTTGTAAATCGTCCGCAATTTTAGTGTGCACGAAGCGATTAATTTTTCCATTGTGCATGATAATTTCTCTGACTACCGTAGAGCTTATATGTGAAAGCTCCGGACGGCTTACCAAACAAACAGTTTCTATGTCAGGATTCAGATTTTTGTTAAGCATGGCAATGGTTTTTTCATACTCAAAATCTATACCTGACCGTAATCCCCTGAGTATATATCTTGCATTTACACTTTTGCAAAAGTCCACCGTTAAGGTGTCATAATGTTTAATTTGGATTCCTTGTCTACCTTCAAAAATTTTTTCAATAAATCGCTTACGTTTTTCTATATCAAAAAGGTATTTTTTGTTTGTGTTGTTGCCAATTGCTACTATTATCTGGTCAAAAATATTTAAACCACGCTCAATTAAATCAACATGACCTATAGTTATTGGATCAAAAGACCCGGGGAATACAGCTATTTTCATAATCTCAATTTTTAAGTTTTAAATTTTTTAGAATTAAGAAAATTAGTCTTCAGAAATTTTAGTTTTTGTAAATATACTGAAAGTAGTTTTTCCATACATTCTTATTTGCTCCAGATTTGGGTGGTCGGTAAAGTCATGGTCCGGAGAATGCTCTAAAATGAACCAACCCACATCTGTGAGCATGTTATTTTCTAAAACCATATCGGGTAGTAGTGGAATTTCTTCCATAGGGTAGGGAGGTCCGGCAAAAATGATATCATATTGGCGTTGGCTGAATTTAATAAACTGCAATACATCAGCCTGAATGACCTGCATGCCTTCAATTTGTAAATCATCTGTCATTTTTTTGGCAAATTTTACACAAGCCGGAAATAAATCCACTGAGGTTATATCCGTACAGCCTCTGGATGCAAATTCATAACTGATTGCACCGGTGCCCATAAATAAGTCTAAAAAGCTGACTCTATCAAAATTATAGTAATTGTTCAGTATATTGAAAAGCCCTTCTTTGGCCGTATCTGTAGTAGGTCGGGTGGGGATATTTGAGGGTGCTCTGAAACGTCTGCCTTTAAATTTTCCGCTGATTATTCTCATAAGTAGTGACTGTATATATCGACATCTATACTATCTATTTTTTTAAAATCTTTTGTTTCCAATTCGCTGAAATGCAGTTTGCGAATATACTTGTGTAAATGATTGTATAAAACTCCTCCCTCTTTAATCTCACCGGAAAGATAAACCGGGTCGTTTTCCTGATCTAATCCGGTAGACTCCAAAACCAATAATGTATAATAAAGCATATCATCGGCATTCATTACACTAAAGATATTGGCAAATACCATTTTTTGATCAATAAAAACAGCGACCAAAAGGTGTTTGTTCAATTTATATAGAAAAGTTGCTTTTTGTTTTCCCCGGCTCTGCTCATAAAATAAATTTAAAAGAGAAACAGCCAGGTGTTCAATGTCTGTGTTTTTGTTTAGTTGGTGCAGTAAGCGATATTTATCAAATCGAAGCACATAAAGCAATCGGGCATCGGTAAACTTCAACTTATCTTCCATCACCAAAGAGCCCGCAGGTATATGAAGATTAGCTCCGGCCAAAGTTCTTACATCATCTTTTTGAAAAAAAACTTCCGGAATCAATGAAAAAAAAGGATAAAGCATCCCTATTTTTAATTTCGATACTTCCATTAAGTCAACCGGTAAATCGGAAAGTGTTTTTTCTAAACCACTGGAAGCATCTGATTGAGCTTCAAAATCAGCGGTATAAAAATGGGCTTTTTCATCCTGATAGTACCTTAATCTGATTTTATCTTCAGCAATATTTAATATTGTAAGTTTATTATGGTCAGAATCTATCCGAATGGTTTCGGAATCAAAAGAAGTCTTTTGTTCCATGGGTATATATTTTATTCCCAGTTTCCTGAGAGATTTCCTTCTGACATGGATCCTACTCTTAGTGCAAAATCCCGGTTAATAAATCGGGGATCCAATCCTTTTAAGAATTTAGTTTCCGGAGCACTCACTTCGAATACACTAATGTTAACTCTGTTACGGGTAATTGATCCGGCCGAGATGTTAAAAGTATCACCTCCTGAGTAAGGAATGTATCTTAAAGAATCGGGATTAACCACTTTTGCCGGGAAAACTCTATCCATCATATTGTAGTAGATAGTATCATAAATTACGGTTTGAGCTGTATCATCCGGGTTTCCAATAATTCTTACTTCCGGTATTGAGTCAAACTTAAGGGTATGAATCAATTGATCGAAATCTCCTGCAAAAGAACCTCTAAGATCTCTGTAAGCTAACTGAGCAGTACGGATATCTTTTAATCTTTCAATGACTTTATCATACCTGTCAGACTTTTGACGCTCAAACTGAATGGGGTCATTCACCATTGAATATAAGAAAAAAGTCATCAAAGCTACAACCAGCCCTAAGCCTACATTAAGAGAAATTTTTATGTAATTCATAGTTTATTATACGTTTACACCACAATTATAAAACTTTTTTTGTTTAATCCTTTCAGCTTTGCAATTTTTTAACTGAAATTATTAATATAAAAACGAAGAAGTCAATTGCTAAATTCTTTTTTAGTTGATTTTTTTTAAAAAAAGTTTTTGAGCTGAATTTTTTTTGGAGATTTTGAAAAACTCAGCATTCACTTTTATACGCTTCATGGCTTTTAAATCCAATTGCTCGAATGTTAAGAATTTAGTATTAATTTTGAGCACTTTATAAATGGAAATCAATTTCTTGAATTTAGTTGGCCTATCTATCTTAATGCTTAGCGGTGTTTTAATTCAACAGAATTTTTTCCTGAAAAAGTAAGCTTCATACCTCCAAAACATGTATTCCTTAGTTACAATTTATTTATAAATTTTTGTAATCAGTAGGGAATAGTTAATTTCGCTTCAATATTTGTTTATGCAAGAGATACATTCTAAAAATCCTGACTTTAAAGAATACGTCAGGTCAAAGATAGATTTGAATAAGTTTATGCACTACATAGACTTTAAAATTACGGACATAGAAGTTGGAAGAATAAAGGGATATTTAGATTTTAAAGAGATACATCATCAGCAAAATGGTATATTGCATGGCGGAGTAACTTCTTCTCTTTGTGATATGGCAGGAGGTTTTGCTGCTTACAGTGTAGTAGCACCGGATGAGATGGTTTTTACAGTAGAGATAAAGGTAACGTACTTTCATCCCGGTCAAAGTGAAAGGTTTTATGTTACAGGGGAAGTAGTTAAAGCCGGTAAACAGTTTTGTTTTTGTGAAAGTGTTGTACGAAATACTGAGCAAAAAATAATAGCCAAATCAACGATGACAATGGCTGTTAGGAAAAAATAATAGATTATGCGGCCTACTTTCTCTAACATCTGGAAACTATCTTACCCTATTGTTATAGGTAGTTTTGCACAGAGTATAATTGCCGTTTCTGATACGGCATTTCTGGGTAGAGTCGGCCAAACTGAATTAGCAGCCATAGGTTTTGTAAGTCTTATTTACATGATTTTATTCATGATAGGCTTTTCATATACCAAAGGCACTCAAATATTTGCAGCCAGAAGAATAGGCGAAAAAAGATTTGATGAGGTAGGGAAAATACTTGATAATAGTATTTATGCAGTTTTTTGCATTGCTGCATTACTGTTTTTAGGGATTATATTAGGAGGACAAGCTACTTTGACATTTTTGATACAGGAAGGCTCTGTATTACAATCCAGTTGGGAGTATGTAAAAATGCGTTCCTGGGGTGTCTTTTTTGGTTTTATTGGAAGTGTTTTCCTCTCTTTTTATATGGGAATTGGCAGAACGCATATAATCGTATTGTTTATCATGGCCATGGCTGCCATAAATATAGTCTTTAATTATCTGTTTATATTCGGAAATTACGGTTTCCCGGAAATGGGAATTGCCGGAGCTGCATTAGCCTCTAATTTAGCTGAAATTCTGGTTAGCTTATTTTTTGTGCTTCATTTAATTTTTTCAGGTCTTAGAAAGCAATTTTCAGCATTTAGCTTTGTGTTACCGGATAAAGTGCTCATAAAATCAATTTCATCCTTATCGACTCCGATTGTACTTCAAAGCCTGGTGGGCTTGGGAGGCTGGCTGGTATTTTTTACTATGATAGAAAATATGGGTGAATTGGAATTGGCTGCCAGTAGCGTTTTAAAAAGTATATATGTCGTTTTTGGTATTCCGGCCTGGGCTTTTTCGTCGGCGGCCAGTACTATTATTTCAAATTTGATGGGGCAGCAAAGGCAGGATCAGGTATTGCCGGCTCTGGGGAAAATAATTTTATTCAGTCTTTTGCTGACATCTATAATGATTGGAATTTTGCTAATTTTCACCGATCCGATTTTTTATTTTTATACACCGGAAACAGAAGTAGTTGAATTGGCGAAATCGTTGACCTGGACTATATCTCTGGCTCTTTTGATATATGCTGTCTCTACGGTTCTGTTTCATGGAATTGTGAGTACCGGTTCCACAAAGCAATCTTTATACATTGAAATCATCACTATAGTTGTTTACACTGCCTATATTTATATTGTAATTGAAGTTTTACAGTTAAGCTTACAAGTTGCCTGGACATCTGAATGGATATACTGGATTTCACTGGCATTTTTTGGTATTATTTATTTAAAAAAAGGAGATTGGAGAAATAAAGTAATTTAATTCCCTGATACTTATTTTTAAGTTGAATGTAAATTATCTTATAATTAAAAGCAATTATTTGCGTCTGTAAACGCTGAATTAATTTAAAATCATTTTTAAGAAAAAGTTATTTTCTAATTATTGTTACTTTTGCAGTTAATAATCAAAATATATGGCAGGACATAATAAGTGGTCTAAAATTAAAAGAAAAAAAGGAGTGGCTGATGCAAAGCGCTCTAAAATTTTCAGCAGACTTATAAAAGAAATTACCGTTGCTGTAAAAGAAGGGGGGAGTGCAGAACCGGAATTCAACCCTCGATTGCGCCTGGCAATTCAAAATGCTAAAGGGGTTAACATGCCTAAAGAAAATGTTGAAAGAGCAGTTAAAAAAGCAAATGATACCGATAGCGCTAAGTATACTGAATTAAATTACGAAGGATATGCTCCGGGAGGAATAGCTTTATTTGTAGAGTGTTTATCAGACAATCAAAACAGAACCGTTTCAAATGTCAGAAGTTATTTCAATAAGTTAGGTGGAAGTTTAGCCACCAGTGGAAGCGTAGATTTTTTGTTTGATCGAAAAGGGGTTTTTGTTTTTTCTCAGGGCGAATTCAATGAGGATGATCTAACCCTTGAGTTGATAGATGCAGGCGCTGATGACTTGGAATTCTATGAAGGAGAAGTAACAGTTTTTACGGAATTAGGAGATTATGGTAATATGCAGAAAAAGCTGGAAGAGCTGAATATAGAAACAAATAGTGTAGATTTACAGAGAATACCTAAAACGACGAATAAAGTAGATGTAGAAACAGCCCGAAAGGTATTGAAATTGGTTGAAACTTTAGAAGATGATGATGATGTTCAGGCTGTTTTTCATAATATGGAAATGACTGAAGAGATTATTTCGGCTTTGGAAGCAGATGCCTGAAAACAAAAACCTGCATTACTGAAAAAATAAAGATTTTACATGAAAGAAAAAATAGAAAAGTTAAAGAAAAAGCAAGAGCAGGCTTTACTGGGAGGTGGAAAGGAGCGTTTAGAAGCACAACATAAAAAAGGTAAACTATCAGCAAGAGAAAGGCTTCATTTTTTATTGGACGAAGGTTCTTTTGAAGAAATTGGTCAGTTGGTAACCCACCGTTGTACTGACTTTGGAATGGAAAAGCAAAAATTTCTCGGGGATGGAGTGGTAACCGGTTACGGTACTATCAATAACAGATTAGTATATGTCTACTCTCAGGATTTTACTGTTTTTGGAGGCTCTCTATCTGAGACACATGCCGAAAAAATCTGTAAAATCATGGATATGGCTATGAAAAATGGAGCACCTGTGATTGGATTGAACGATTCAGGAGGAGCCAGGATTCAGGAGGGGGTAGTTTCTCTGGGTGGTTATGCAGATATTTTTTACAGAAATACAAGAGCTTCCGGAGTTATACCTCAAATTTCAGCAGTTATGGGTCCTTGCGCCGGTGGTGCTGTTTATTCGCCGGCAATCACAGACTTTGTGCTGATGGTTGAAAAGACTTCTTATATGTTTGTTACCGGGCCAAATGTAGTAAAAACGGTTACACATGAAAATGTAACTTCCGAAGAGCTGGGCGGCGCTGCTACTCATGCAAGCAAGTCCGGGGTTACACACTTTGCCTGTAAAAACGAGTTGGAATGTATTGAAAATATCAAAAAACTTGTCCAATATATCCCCCAAAACTGTGAAGACACCGCTCCAAAGTATCCTTATGAGTTATCAGAAAATGAAATCAGAGATTCTTTAAAAGGAATTATTCCGGAATCCAGTCAACAACCATATGATATCAGAGAAGTAATTGATGGAATTGTTGATGAAAATTCATTTTTTGAAGTACATAAGGATTTCGCTGAAAATATAGTTGTAGGATTTGCTTTTATTGGTGGCAGAAGTGTAGGAATAGTAGCTAATCAGCCTGCCCATTTAGCAGGAGTTTTAGATATAGATGCTTCTGTTAAAGGAGCCCGTTTTGTAAGATTTTGTGATGCGTTTAATATTCCTTTATTGGTTTTGGTAGATGTCCCCGGATTTTTACCCGGCACTGATCAGGAGTGGAATGCCATCATTACAAATGGAGCCAAGTTGCTTTATGCTTTTTGTGAAGCTTCTGTCCCAAAAGTTACGGTCATTACCCGAAAAGCCTATGGAGGAGCTTATGATGTCATGAATTCCAAACACATAGGTGCTGATATCAATTTTGCATGGCCTTCAGCTGAAATTGCCGTTATGGGCCCTAAAGGAGCGGCAGAAATCATTTTTAAAAGAGAAATAGCGGCAGCGGAAAATCCGGAAGAAAAACTGCAACAAAAAGTAGATGAGTATTCTGAAAAATTTGCAAATCCATACAGAGCAGCTGACAGAGGTTTTGTGGACGAGGTAATCTTACCCGAACAAACCCGTATGAAATTAATAAAAACTTTTACCATGTTAGAAAATAAGGTAGATGAAATGCCTCGAAAAAAACATGGAAATATTCCTTTATAAAAAATAAATTTATGGCTAAGAAAGAGAAAAAATTAAGAGACCCAAAGAAAATTATTAACGCTAAAAGTGAAGCTTTTTTAGAAAAGTATTTAAATAATGCCTCACCAACAGGATTTGAAATAGAAGGCCAAAAAGTTTGGTTAGAGTACCTAAAACCTTATGTTGATGAGTTTTTTGTAGATAATTACGGAACAGCAGTAGGGGTAATTAACCCAAAGGCTGAATTTAAAGTGGTGATTGAAGCTCACGCAGATGAAATTTCCTGGTTTGTCAGTTATATTACTGATGACGGATATATTTATGTAAGAAGAAATGGTGGCTCTGACCATCAGATTGCCCCTTCCAAAAGAGTAAATATCCATACAAAAAAAGGAATCAGAAAAGCAATTTTCGGCTGGCCGGCAATACATACCCGTAAAGAAAAAGAAGATGCTCCATCCATGAAAAATATTGTATTGGATGCCGGTTGTAAAGATAAAGAAGCAGTTGAAAAGCTGGGTATACATGTTGGATGTGTTGTTACCTATGAAGATCCATACATGAAGCTTAATGATAAGTATTATGTAGCCCGTGGTTTAGATAATCGTTTGGGTGGCTTTACCATTGCAGAAGTGGCAAGACTTTTAAAAACAAATAAAAAGAAGCTTCCATTTGGATTGTATATTGTCAATGCCGTGCAGGAAGAAGTTGGCTTAAGAGGTGCCGAAATGATAACTCAAACTATTAAGCCCAATATGGCGATTGTTACTGACGTTGCTCACGATACCAATACACCCAATATTTCTAAAATAAATGAAGGAGATTATAAATGCGGATTAGGTCCAATCATACCACAAGGGCCGGCCATACATAATAATCTGTATGATTTCATACTCTCAATAGCAGAAAAGAATAAAATACCTTTTCAAAGAGATGCAGCTTCAAGAGTAACCGGAACAGATACAGATGCATTTGCTTACTCCAATGGGGGTGTGCCAAGTGCTTTGATTTCTTTCCCGCTAAGATATATGCATACTACTGTGGAAATGGCAGATAAAACAGATGTTGAATACAGTATTGAACTTATTTATGAGATATTAATAAACTTTGATCCTTCTTTTAAGTTTTCTTATTTGTAGGCTTCAAATATTGAAATTTGAAATTTAATTTGTTTTTTTGCTCAAAACTCTAAATCTTAACTTAAAAATACGTTATGTCACTAGATAATATTTCCCATTTACTGGGTGAACAAGGGGAGAAACTCTTGGGTCATACTTGTAAGACTATTTCTAAGGAGCAGCTTACTTTACCGTCTCCGGAAACTATAGATGATGTTTGGAAAGATAGCAATAGAAGCATCCAAACCTTAAGAAGTATTTCTGCAATTTATAATCATGGCCGTCTGGCAAACACAGGCTATATGTCAATTCTTCCTGTAGATCAGGGTATAGAACATTCTGCCGGTGCTTCATTTGCTCCGAATCCTATCTATTTCGATCCGGAAAATATTGTAAAGCTGGCCATAGAGGGTGGTTGCAATGCAGTTGCAACGACCTTTGGAAATGTTGGTCTGATATCCAGAAAGTATGCTCATAAAATCCCTATGATTGTAAAAATTAATCATAACGAATTGCTTACCTATCCTACAACCTACGACCAAATCATGTTTGGTAGTGTTAGGGATGCATGGAATATGGGTGCTGCTGCTGTAGGTGCAACTATTTATTTTGGATCGGATAATGCTGCCAGACAAATCGTAGAAGTGGCTGAAGCCTTTGAATATGCTCACGAACTGGGAATGGCAACCATTCTCTGGTGCTATCTGCGAAACAGTGATTTTAAAAAGGATGGAACCGATTATCATGTAGCTGCTGACTTAACCGGCCAGGCCAATCATTTGGGTGTAACCATTCAGGCAGATATAATTAAACAAAAACTTCCTGAAAATAACGGAGGATATACTGCTGTTAATTTTGGAAAAACGCATCCTAAAGTTTATAATGAACTGTCTTCTGATCACCCGATAGATTTATGTCGTTATCAGGTTGCTAACTGCTATATGGGCAAAGTTGGTCTGATAAACTCAGGTGGCGCATCCGGTGGTGAAACAGACTTAGCTGATGCTGTTGCAACTGCTGTAATTAATAAAAGAGCCGGTGGTGCCGGTCTTATATCCGGTAGAAAAGCCTTTCAGCGTGATATGAATGAAGGGGTGAAGTTGTTAAATGCCATTCAGGATGTGTACTTATCAAAAGAGGTAACCATAGCTTAATACTATTGTTAATATTAAAGAATCGCTAAATTTTTACTTAATTTAGTTAATCAAAATTACTTTCATTGATATGAAGGTGCAAAAAGGTTGTTATTATGGGATGGTTTAAGAGATTTACTGAAGGTATAAAAACGAGTACCAGGGAGAAGAAAGAGGCTCCTGACGGTTTGTGGAATAAGTGTCCGTCTTGTGGTAAAACTCATACCACCAAAGAGCTAATGGAAAATTTATATGTTTGTCCGAATTGTGATTACCACGGCCGGATAAGCTCCAGAATTTATTTTGATTTTCTTTTTGACCAGGGCAAATATGAATGGCTGTTTGAAAATATCAAACCGATAGACTTTTTAAATTTTAAGGACTTAAAAACCTATGAAGAGCGAATCCGGCTTACTACTAAGAAAACTAAATTAACAGATGCAATGCGGGTTGCCGATGGACTCGTGAATAATGAAAGAATTGTAGTTGCCTGTATGGATTTTAGTTTTATTGGGGGTTCAATGGGTAGTGTTGTAGGGGAGAAGATTGCCCGTGCTGTAGATTATGCTATTGAGCATAAAATCCCATTAATGATAATCAGTAAATCAGGTGGTGCCAGAATGATGGAGTCTGCTTTTTCATTGATGCAAATGGCTAAAACATCCGCTAAACTGACTCAATTAGCCAGAGCAGGTTTGCCTTATTTTTCATTAATGACTGACCCTACAACCGGTGGAGTTACTGCTTCTTTTGCTATGCTTGGTGATATAAATATGGCTGAGCCTGATGCTTTGATTGGATTTGCAGGTCCCAGAGTTATCAAAGAAACCATTAAAAAGGACTTACCGGAAGGTTTTCAAAAGTCTGAATTTCTATTAGAAAAAGGTTTCCTGGATTTCATAGTAAACCGTAAAGACCTCAAACAACGAGTCTCTGATTTGGTAAAAATCTTTAGGAGTTAGTTAGATTCATTTT
>REEL01000139.1 GCA_007695095.1 Chitinophagaceae bacterium
GTGAATGTGAGAGGCCCTCCCCGTCAGTTTATCTGGCGGGGCGGCCTACTCAATTATGAGCTTTTTATATTGTCATTCCTTTTTTTAAAGCTTATTGAAAATAGAAGTCCTAAATAATTACCAGAAAGGTTATAATATCCTCTGGTATCAGGAGAAGTAAAAAGATTTGCAAACTGATACTCCCCTGAAAATGTGTTCTGGAAGTTCATTACATATATTATGTTTGTTTTTAGCATAAATTTATCCAAAGAATATGAAAACGCAGGGCCAATTAAAAAACTTCCCTGAAATGAGTTCTTTGGGCTTTCCAGCTTCAATCCAAAAATTTCTCGATAATCAGATAACTCCTCACTGGAAATTGCATAAACATATTCTGATGTACCGTGCGGGAAATACATTGCTTTAAAGCCAATCAAAAGAGACGTAAAAGCATTTCTACTTGTCTGAAGATTTAACCGTAAAATCAATGGGAAGGAAAAAGTGTACAAAGCATATGATTTGTATTTGTCAACTAAGTCCCCAGGGTAATTCTCATAGAGGTCATAATTTAGAATCGTATAAGAAATAGAGTAAATGGGTTCTTTGGCAACAATCAATCCGGTTTGAAATGACCATTTTTTATCAGGATAAAAATCATAAAGAATACCAGCATTAAATCCCAACATGGGTTTGTTTTTAAAACTAAGTTCACCATATTGCGGAGTAAGCTCTGCCTTATTGTGTATTACAGGTCCGGCAACAAAACTCCATTTGGAATACTTGGAAAGTTCGTGATATACTATTTGTTCTTGAGAAAAAGCTGTTTTCACAAAAGCATTGCTGAGCAGTAGGCTTAGCAATGCAATTTTTAATGATAGTCTTACCATGACAAAACTCTTGTAGGGGAATTACCTGCATAATTAAAATAGCCATAAACTGATTCTCCGTTCTTAGCACGATATTGAGGGAAAGCGTCCCATGATGTATTTCCTTTTTTTATGCTTTTTTTCTTTTTGTATCTCCATCCAGACCACATCGTGACAGATGGCATGCAATATTTATCTCTAAAATAACTTTGATTCGCAACACCAAGGTTCATTCTGTATTTCTTCCATTTGCTTCCACTTTTTCTGTATGAAGTAATTCTGGCTTTGGATACGCCTTTCCAAGGATAACTATGGAAATGAACGTGTTTAATTACTTTCCGACTCCCTGAGACATATTCATGCGGATAATCCTTCCCTTTCCATCTTGCACAATCATCTCCACTTTTTAAATCACCGTCAAAATCAATGTTTGTAGTTACGGTGGGCTCAAGGTAAGCAGTTAAATCACCTTCTTTTATACGAATAAGTGTAGACACATCAACATTATCGATTTTAACAAATCCGTCTTTTGTCAATATTAAGAAAAAGTCTCCTATTTTCACTTCGCCATCGGCATTGAGTAGGGTCATTTCAGCCATGTCAAAGGGATATATCCTTGAGGGGTCTGTGTTACGTTCAAGAACATCATTATCAAGCCATTCACTCTCTGCCTGTTCAAAAGCTTGCCTCATTGAAGAAGGAATATTGTATGCATTTTCAAAATCAATCAGAGGTTGATAATCAACAAATCCAATTTCTTCTTCCTTTGCATTCAAAGCATCATCATCCAAACTCCGCCAAGCAGTTAAAAAATCATCTTCATGTTCTTCAACCAAGTCTTCAAGTGCAGCAATAGTGTTTTCAAAATGTTCAATGCTTGAAAATTCAAGCATAGTAATGCCTGTTGACTTAGTTCCATCGGAAAAGTTAACCAATCTGATGTCATTAAAAACATCGGTCGTCTCAATCAACTGTTGCTCATTTATTTGGTCTTTAGAGCAAGCTGCCAATATCAAACCGGCAAACATGATAATTAAAATTAATTGTTTCATAACAGTTATTGAATTAATTGCGCCCTACTTTGTTTTCAGGAGTGTTCGGGTAAACTTTTTCTCCCGTCATAAGCATTTAATTTTTAGACTGGTTTCGGTGCTTTCGCTTGTTTTAACCATAAAGTGGTTGTCTTTTACCGGCATTTGTCTTTTAGTTAAATTGCTCATAACAATTAAATACCCCCAATGTCAAATTCAATTCCTTAAGTCCATTATGTTTATTTCTTTTTTAACAACAAATACCGCTGCCAAAAACCTCAACATGCTTCTCTTTAACAAAAACCAGATTATTCTTCCCATCCCATATCCCCTTTTAACATTATTATTCTTTAAAAAATGCCATGGCAAATATAAAGAATATTTTGTAAGGTTGGGGGTTAAAGTGAAAAGTTTAGAATGAAGAATGAGGAATGAAGATTGAAAAATGAGTCCACTCTGAAAAGTTTATTGTTCACAAACCGAAGCGAAGCTGAGCTCGAAAAAGGTTAGCCTTCAAACTTATGTGCTTGCCCGCATACCGGAATATAACAACAATTACAGCCTGGACCTGGCAGATCTGCTTCCACATAATTGGAAAGTATCCAAAAATGTCCAGGAAAACCCAACCCCCCTCCAGAAATAATCAGAATTTTTCAGAGTAACTTATCCGTATCTGGATTTTTTCAACAGAATCCAAATACATCCAGGAAAACCTGGATTGA
>REEL01000140.1 GCA_007695095.1 Chitinophagaceae bacterium
GCAGATCATGTATTTGAAGATAATTATCAACTTATGTCTTTAGATGAAGTGGAAACCTTTATACAGACATACCGACATTTGCCGGGAATCCCCTCAGCTAAAGAAGTCGTAAAAACCGGTATAGATGTAGCTGAAATGAATGCACTTTTACTGGAAAAAATTGAAGAACTGACGCTGTATGTACTTGAATTGAGAAAAGAATTGGATGGATTAAAGAAGAATAATTATTGAAACAACATTAATTGTTTATTCTAATTTTAATGAGCAAGCAGCACCATTATAATGTTTGCAATTTAAATTACAGCACTGGGAAATAAAACATAAAATTACTGGACAAAATGATAAAACCAATATTACATACTGTTCTGTTTTGTCTGATATTTCTATTGAATATTGCTTCTGTTTATCCTAACTCAGAATCCGGTATGATGTATAGTAAATATTTAAACAATACAGAAAGTATTGAAGAAAGAGAAAGGAAGAATATGGTGAAGGGGATGGTATTGCCATTAGTATTTTGGAATCAGCTTTCACTTGCTTATGAGAGAAGTATTACTTATCATTCCGGTCTCCATTTTTCTGCCAACATGTTAGTTTTTGTTAATCCATTTCCGGATGCTTTTGATATCACGTACTTTGGATACATGTTAAATATTGAATATAGGTATTACCTGAAAACAAAAGAATCTCGATTTTTTTATAATGTTTATCCATTAGTTTTAATGATGCTTTTTTCAGATATAGAAAGTTTTTCACCTGAGGGCATATTTGGAATAGGCATTGGCAGGCTAAATCCATTATATTTTTTAAACGAGCGATTATATTTAGATATCAATTTTGGCGTTGGATGGTGGGGGGTTAACCATACAGGATTTTTTTCAAATGAGTTTTTTCTAAAACCGGGTTTACTATTAGCGTATCGATTTTAAAAGCAACAGTAACAATTACAATATTATGAAAAATATAACATGCACTTTTTTGCTTTTTATAATTTTCCCATTGTTTATCTATTCACAATGCGGGTCATTAACGGATAGAGATATGCAGTTTAGAAAGTGCTGTCACCCAAGTGGGTGTCAAACAAATATATGTAAGTTACGTTTAGTAGTACCTAATTGGTTGCCATGGGTGGGAGGATCTGAAATTGTATCAGCTAATGGTTCTTGTGCTCCTCCAATACCAAAAAGAACGAGATATTCGGCACCGGTTTATCGAACAATTCGATTTAAGGCTGAATGGCAAAGCAATACTGATTATAACTTTAATCTGATTGATTTGCAAGATCTTGCAAGTGTTTGTAATAATAATAACATTACTAATACGGATGCATGGAGTTTACAAAACTCATGGAATAAGTTAGGTCGTTGGGCTGCAAGATGTAATTACAGACGGGATTACGTAACAGCAGGGTGGAAGTGGAATGCTTCACAGAACAAAATTGAATTAGGGCTATACACACATATAGACCATAGAAACCAGTCTGGATGTAATGATGGACATATAGGTATAGAATGGATTAATATGAAACAATTTGTTGAACAAAATGAAGAAATCGATATAGAATATGTTTTTTCACATAGAGGCTTATATATGACAGCAGGAGATAAAACAGCTGTTATCAGAAGACAAATATTGCCAATGTATTTTGGCATTCCTTTTCCTGAAGTGAGTGGATACATAAAGCGAGGTTATTTTGGTGGAAATTCTCCAGCACCTCACAATATGAATGTTGAAACAGAAAACTATGTTTCAGATTGTATTCCAGTTCATTATTTAGTTTCAGCTGATAAATATTTTGGAAGAAGTGAATTTTATGATGGGGAAGATGTTGCTATATGTGCAACTAATGAAGTGGTTTTATCACATTTGGTAGCCGGGCAGGGAAATGTAGATGGTTTTCCTATCGATGAATTATTTACTATTATGCATAGCGGAACAAGAGTGCAAGTTGTAGCAGGGAATAGGGTAGATTTGTTAACCGGTTTTCATGCAGAAGCCGGAAGTTTTGTAGATATACGAGCTGGGGGCTTTTGCTTATCTTCCGAACCATTAATGTTAGGCAGCGGGGATGATGAGGGGCCAACTGAAGAACAAATATTTGCTATTTTTGGTGTTGATACCAATGAAATTGTGTCAATAGACACAACTATATTTGCTATTAGAACAATGCTTGCTTATGATACACTTACCCCATGTTTTCAGTCGGCACCTTCTTTGGAGTATGTACCAACTTTATTTTTGAAAGACGACAGTTTTAACATAGTAGATTCTACTAGTACCATAGTTGAAGGTTCATATTGGCTTGATCTGGATGAGCCTTTGAGAAGTGATAGTATAAATCTATACACACTAGCATTAGATTCCGGAAGTGGTTTAAAGATTAAAGATCCCGGTTTCCATACAATTCCTGATTGGGTAAATGATACTCTACTTGTTTTATGGCTTGAAAAAGTAGAAGCTTCGTTTGATGTAGATACACCAACATGTAAAGGACAAACTGTTCATTTTACAAATACCACTACCGGAGGAGTTCCTCCCTACACTTATTTGTGGTATTTTGGTGATGGGTTAAGATCAACGACTGAAAATCCTTTGCATACTTATCAAACTACAGATACCTTTTCAGTAATGTTCATTGTTACTGATTCTATTGGATGTAAAGATACTATTATCTCTGAAGTAATAATTGAAGACTGCCCTACAATTATGTCAAAATTTTATGAAAAAGAAACAGATGAAAAGACTTCTAAATTTATGCACGAAACAAATAACGATAACGATGATTTTTATTTTTATATTTATCCAAACCCTGTGAAAGAAGATATTCTGAATCTTAAGTTTAATTTACCGGAAGATACAGATATGACTGTAAAAATAACTAATGTAAGTGGACAGATATTAAACCAAATCATTAATAGTTCAAGTCTTGAAAAAGGATTACATGGATTTGTAACAAGCATTGCTCATTTAAGTAATGGTGTTTATTTTATACATGTAAGAACGAAAAATGAGACTTCCACTAAAAGGTTAATAATCCTTAAAGAGAATTAACAGCTTTTTTGGTATTTGCCTTTTTTGTATAATTTGCGGTTAAAAACACTTCTGAATGAGCAGATCATGTATTTGAAGATAATTATCAACTTATGTCTTTAGATGAAGTGGAAACCTTTATACAGACATACCGACATTTGCCGGGAATCCCCTCAGCTAAAGAAGTCGTAAAAACCGGTATAGATGTAGCTGAAATGAATGCACTTTTACTGGAAAAAATTGAAGAACTGACGCTGTATGTACTTGAATTGAGAAAAGAATTGGATGAAATTAATAATAAACAATGAAAAAGCACATTTATCTTTTAGGACTTTTGCTCATATTTCCTTTAGTTTTATTAGGAAATTGGAATACATACAATGCTTCACGAGGTGATTTTTCATTTGATTTACCCGGTCATCCTCTTGAGATTGATACATTAAATTTATTGTTTTATTCACTTGAAACTGATTCAACTGTAGCCTTTTCAGCACATTTTATGGATAGTATGTCATTTGACAATTTTGACCCATACTTTGAAGACATACTCATGGCAAATGATTATGATACTTTGCTGGCAATTGGCTCAAGTATGCTAACGGTTGCCAACAGTATTGAAGACAATGTACAATTGATTAACATGGTAATCGGCAATGATACGATAAATGGACTTGAAGTAAAGTTTAAATACGAACACCCTGATTATAATTACGGACATATGTATGCCTGGGTTTTTATTTATAATAACAGGTTTTATGTTTTTTCTACAGGTGCTGCAGATTTTGAAAAAACGGAACTGGATAATCATTCAAGCCAGTTTTTTAAATCTATTCAAATATGGTAATTTATTATAAATTTTACGAAATGAGAAGCCTAAAGTTTTATTTGATAGCTTCATTTTTAGCATTTGTAATTATAACAATGGTAAGTTGTGGATGCAAGGAAAGAACTTCATGTCCTTTAGAAGATCATATTGAATTGATTGGAATGTATAAACCTGGTAATTGGTGGATTTATGAAACTTCTGATGGATTATTGAGTGATACAATTGTTGTAGTTGAGACAGATACTACAATTGAGGATTATTGTGAAACACATTATGTACTTCGTGCAAAATTAAATTATTTTTCTAATAATTTTAGTTCAACAAACAGCAATCTTACAGCTACCACAATTTATTGCAATACACTTTTCTTTGTTATTAATATAGAAATGGTAGATCGTGTGTGGTTTACCATTACTGATTCAGAAGCTGAACTTGATTTTAAAAATAGTATCAATTTCAGGAACGAAGAAATGGAAGAGATAGCTTTTATACAAGCTGGAAACTCAGATCATACCATGTTTTACGAAAGAGATTTAGGACCTACAGGTTGGATTAATCATGACACTCAAGACACCTTTTATTTAACTAAATACTTTATACAATGATTAGTAAAATAATATTGCTTTCTTTTTCTTTGATTCTCTATAGTTACAATCTTTTTGCACAGTTTGAACAATCTCTTGAATGTCAACAAAATGCAAACTCAATTTCCGATTTTAATCTACTAAAGAAAGCAACTTTTAGGTTTAATGTTATCGGAATCGGAAGGTGCACAGGTGTTTTAATTAACAGGGATGAAGAAGATGATGATTTAGGTTATTATTTTGTTACAAATTGGCATTGTTTTAAAACAGGTACGAATTGTGGAGGTGATGAATTTGATTTTGAGAATAATACTCTTAGATTTATGTTCAATTTTCAAAGTCCTAACTCCGATGATATTTCAACAGCAGTATATAACAGAGGCCCACTAATCACTCAAAGTATAGCCAAGACTGGCGATCCTGAATCGCGTGGATTTGGATATTACCATGAATCTCAAGTAGAATTAATAAAAAAAGTATCTTGTGTATTAGGAGACTTTGCCTTACTTAGAATTATTGATCCCATTCCTCCTCATTTTGATGTGGCTCATGCTGGATGGCTATCAGGACCTTTTATTTTGCCAAGTAACTTGTTTGTCCATCATCCAAGAGGTGATATCAAAAAGTTGTCAACAACTTCCAGTGTATATAATGTTACCTCAAATTTGGCAGTGAGTTGCTACGTAGTAACAGCAATTATTGATTTTTTCTTTGGCTGGGCATATTCAACACAGGTGGTTTGCAGTTATATTGAATGGCCTTTTTATGCAGTACAAGACATAGAACCAGGACCTATACAGGGTGGTTCCTCAGGGTCAGGTATGTTTAATTTTTCTGAGCGACTTGTCGGAAATGCTTCAGCTACATGGCCTGACTCGGATACTTGTAGTGGTTTTTGGGATGTATTTCATGTTTCAAAATTTAGAAATATTTATCCTCGAAATGCTATTCGGTCAAAACTGAATCCCTCTAAAAACTGGATGGTGGATCAATTTGGCTTGCAAAATAGAAAAATAGATTGCCATAGTTCATTAGAAGATATTTACGGATATTACTTTCCTGCACAGGATTATCAGGCTGAAAACAAAATCTATATCCGTTCAAAAGCTGAAATCACTACCAATGACCCTTCGCAAAATGATAACCCCGGTGTAATAATTTTTGAGGAAGCACATTACGAATACCATGCAACTACATTTATAGAGCTAAATCCGGGCTTTGATGCTCAACCGGGTAGCTCATTTGTGGCAGAAATAAATCCATGCAACTCTACTGCACGAAAAGCTGCTCCTGAAATTGAATATCCACCAATCCGTGTACTAAATAGAAGTAATCTTGAAGTAATAGAAAGAAAAAGTAAGCATTCACGTTTTTCATTTTACCCTAATCCGGCAAATAGTCATATAACCATCAATTTCTCACATCCACCTGATGAAATTGCTCAACAAATTGTTATAACCGATTTCTCCGGCAGAAAAGTATTTGACATTACTACTGAAAACAATGTTAATGCAAAAACATTAAATATCGAAAATTTAGATAACGGAACTTATTTTTTAACACTTGTGTCTAATAAATCTACTTATTCTGACAAATTGGTAATTGTAAGGTAAAGATAGGCTTAATCAGTTGAGGGTTGTATTTCTTAACATATTTTTATGGAGTTCTTCTATCCACCCACCCGCATCAAAGTACAACCCAAAAGTGAATGCGTGTTTGAGATGCATGTCCACTTTTCCCTATCTTTTTTCAATACTTTACAAAAGAATATCAGCTTTAGCAGCTATACCTTAAATTTTTTCTAAAAAGTAGAATTTAAAAATGTTATTTTCGTTTCTTATAAAGCTTATGAAAATACTTTTTACTTTTTTTTTACTTATTTTTTCTCTTCAAACTGCTTTTTCGGGTGATTGGAAAACCTATGGTTCGCATTTGTTTTCTATAGATTACCAAAGCGACTGGGAAGTAATGGGTTCTAATTACGGGGCGGTAGTAGCAATGTTTACAAGACCTCAGGCAAATTCCGCAGACCGTCTTTTTATCGAAAATGTCAATATCGTTTACCAACTTATTGAAGATTCCATTGATTTAAAGAAAAGCGCTCACAAAAGTTTACAGGAAATGCACTCGTTGATTGATAACCTTCAAATCTTTAAAAACGAATATAGTAAAATAGGTAATCTGGATGCATATATTATGCAGTATAGCGGAAAATTGATGGATATGAACCTGCATTGGAAACAGGTCTTTATACAAAATGGCTCTTCATGGTTTATTATTACATATACAGGCATGGGCGAAAATTTCCGTACATACGAATCCGTAGCTAATCGAATGATAAATTCCTTCCGTACAAGGTAATTACATAAATTCACACTTTATGTATATTAATAAAAATGTTATATACTAAGTTCAATCCGATGTTTTCAGTACAAAAAGATTTTATTATCTTTATCTATTGTTTACAAACTCCATAAGAAGTGCGAAAATTTATAATACCCTTTGCTTTAAGCTCCCTATTCCTTTTTTTATTTACGGCGGCTGTTTCAGGCGAAAATCAAAATATCCCATTGTATACTAACAATGGTGTTGTATTCCCCTCAGACCAATATCCCGATAAAAACTGGGTTTTAGAGAAAGATGATCTAATGCAATCAATTTCATTTGATGGTTATGTATGGCTATTAGCTCAGTTTGATGAAATACCTGAAGGAAACTTCATGAATGTACATTTTCAAAAGTATGGGATTGAATACCTCTACTTTTTGCCGGTAAATACTTATATCGTAAAAGTTGATTTAGCAGCTTCCTGGCAAAATTGGGTATCTGAATCATCAGTTGTTAATATAACTCCAATACCGGAAGCTCTTGTTTTTCATCAGGATATTTTAAACAGAAGTGTTCCTGAATGGGCTTTGGCCAATGAAAGCGATTATAAACTGGTGATAACTTTTAACAGAGGCCCTGCATTTGAGCGAAAATTAGCAGAGCTTGAAAGCATTTATGGTCGCAGAAATATTTCAGAAGTTGATCCGATAAATAATTCAATGCAGCTTACCGTTAAAGCATCTGAAGCATTAGATTTACATAATTTACCATTTATTGCAAGTGTGGAACCGGTCCCGCCACCTGCTGAGCCGGAAAATAGAAAAGCTATATCAACGCATCGTTCGGCATATATAAGCAATTCGATAAATCAGGCTATTCCTTATGATGGCAGTGGAGTGACTATTTCTATAGGAGACGATGGTTTTATTGGACCTCACATAGATTTTCAGGGAAGAATAGATCAGACAAATGTAAACGGAACTACCGGTAATCACGGCGATCATTGTGCGGGTACCATTACCGGTGCAGGCAACAGAGATCCAAGAGCAAGAGGAATGGCTCCCGGGAGTAATTTGATTTCATTTCATGTTTGGAATGCTATAAATCGTTCTCCAAATTTTTATTATTCTGATAGTGTAAGAATCACTTCAACATCATATAGTAATGGATGTAATGCCGGATACACATCTTTTGCTCAAACTGCCGATTTGCAAATAAAAAATCATCCCGGAATGATACATGTTTTTTCGGCAGGTAATAATGGGACATCAAACTGTGGTTACGGTGCCGGTAGTGATTGGGGAAATATTACCGGAGGTGTAAAAGTAGGAAAGAATGTAGTTACAGTTGGAAATTTGAATTATCAGGATATAATCAGGAACTCAAGTAGCCGCGGGCCTTCCAGTGACGGACGTGTTTTTCCGCACATAACAGGACTGGGAACTTCAGTTTATTCAACTATTGAAGACTATAGTTATGATTTTAAAACCGGTACTTCTATGTCGGCACCCGGTATTTCAGGTGTTATTGCACAATTAATGCATGCATATAAAAGCTTAAATTCAGGCAGTGAGGCAGGATCAGCATTAATTAAAGCTTTTTTACTAAATGGAGCAGATGATTTAGGTAATCCCGGTCCGGATTTTATTTACGGTTATGGAAGAGTTAATGCCCGAAAGTCATTAGAAATGCTTGAAAATCAGCAATACTTTCATGATTTAATACTGCAAAATGAGCAAAAAAACTTCCAGTTAAATATTCCACCCAATGTAGAGGAAGTAAAAGTAATGATATATTGGCATGATAAAGAGGCACAAGTTCAGGCTCCCAGAGCTTTGGTAAACGATTTGGATATGCGAATAGTAAGCCCCAACGGAGATATTTATTATCCCTGGGTATTAAACAGCACACCGGATCCGGCCTCATTAAATGCACCGGCAGTTAGAGGCATAGATACGCTGAACAATCAGGAGCAGGTTACTATAAATCAACCACAAGCCGGAAATTATTTAATAGAGGTAAACGGTACAGAAGTTCCTTTTGGTCCACAGGAATTTTATATTGTTTACAGCTATACATACAATGATTTAGTAGTTACTTATCCAAGTGGCGGGGAAAAGTTTATACCAAATGAAGAAGTTGTGTTAAGCTGGGATCTACATGGAGTTCATCAAGGCAATATCTTGGTTGAATTATCAACAGATGGCGGACAAAATTGGTCATTGATTAATCTTGTACCGGCGGATCAAAGGTATTTACTTTGGCAAGTTCCAAATGTTTCAACGGCAAACGCCCGAATCAGAGTAAGCCGTCCGGGGATAGTTTCTTATTCTGAAAGTGATTTTCATATTTTCAGACAGCCGGGCAATTTTACTGTGGATCACGACTGCCCTCCGGAAATAGATTTAAGTTGGAATGTGGTTCCCAATGCAGTTGATTATACGATTTATAAATTAGGTGACAAATACATGGATTCCATAACAACTACTGGACAGACAACCTTTACTTATGTTCCTGATGATGTTACAGAAAGCTACTGGTTTAGTGTTTCTGCTAACGGCCCTAACGGAGAAAAGAGCAGAAGGGTTTTTGCTGAGCGGAATACGCCCTTTAATTGGAGTTGTAATTATGTGGATTTAGCAGTTTTGAATATTTTAAATGAAGCCTATTCGTGTTATTTTACAGATCAGGAACATATTTCTGTCAATGTTGTAAACAAAGGAAATATGACGGTTACTAATCCGCAAATCAGTTTGCAGAAAGGAACGACAGTGCTGAATGAAGCTATTCAATCCGTAATTGAGCCGGGCGATACTGTTTTATATACTTTTCAGCAGCCGGTAGATTTGTCGGCTACCGGTATTCACCCAATCAGTATATGGGTTAGTGCATCTAATGATCTTGTGTCTCAGAATGATACTATACATCAGGTTATTGAAAAAATTCCATTTATAGACAATTACCCTTATTTTGCTGATTTTGAATCCGGCCGCATGGGATGGGTAAGAGGTAGTGAAGAAGACAGTGATTTGTGGGAGCATGGAAATCCTTCAGGAATGAATATATCGCATGCAAAAAGTGGTCAGCATGCCTGGGTTACGGGATTGACATCTAATTATCCCAATAATGCATTAGCAGCTTTGGTTTCGCCTTGTTTTGATTTTAGTCAGGTGCAGGAAATTAATTTTTCAGCCTGGTTGTTTTTGCAAATAGAAAATAACTACGATGGAATGATTTTGGAGTTTTCTACAGATAGTGCAAACACATGGACAAAAATTTCCAATGCAGACCTTTATAATAATACCAGTCAGTTAGGGCCTGTTAGTCCTCCTAAATGGAGCGGTCGTTTTTTTGAATGGGAAAATTATTCAACCGAGTTGCCGGGACTTGTAGGCGAAAATCTGGTTCAGTTCCGCTTTTTGTTTGAATCTGATCATACGGTAAATTTTGAAGGAGTAGCAATTGATGATGTACTTATATATGAAAGTCGTGTAAAAGATGCCGGAATTACTGAAGTGATTTATCCGGTCAGCGGATGTGGGTTATCAGATGAAACGATTGTAATCGTCGAATTGAAAAACTTTGGTCAGGATACGATTAATGCTTTTGATGTGAATTTAAAAGTGAACAATCAACTTGTTTTATCTGAATTATATCAGGGCGTATTATATCCCGGACAAACGGAGCTTTTTGAGTTTTCTCAAACCCTCGATTTAAGCCAGGCCGGAGAGTATGAAATTTCAGTTCACTCGGACAAACCCGGAGACTTTTTTCAGGAAAATGACACCATTTCAGGTGTTGTAATCAGTAACTTTTTTGAAATTGATTTGATTTCAACTCCCGGAGATTTTACTGTTTGTAAAAATCAGGATATAAGTCTTAATATTGATTTTCAGTCCGGGGATTTAGTAAATTGGTATGAAGATGCAAATGGCAGTACCTTATTAGGTTCCGGAGCTGTGTATACCATTCAAAATATACAGCAGGATAAAAGTATTTTTGTCGAGCAAAGAAGATATGTGAAGGCTTTCGGCGGAAGTGAAAATAGTTCTTTTGCATCGGGAGGATTTCTTTCTTCAACGAATCAATACCAGATTTTTGACACATATTATGATGTTATTTTAGATTCTGTAACAGTGTATGCAAATGGGGCTGATATGATAATCATTACATTATCGGATAATAATGGCGATATGATTGATCAGCAAAGTGTAAATGTTATAGAAGGAGAAAATAGAGTAGGATTAGGTTTTAATGTTCCTGTAGGCTCTAACTACAGACTTGGAATGGGAGCCTTTAATGATGTATCACTTTACAGAAATAATAATGGAGCTGAATACCCTTATGATATTGGTGGCTTAGCTAAAATTATAGGAAGTTCCTTCAGTGCAGATTACTACTATTACTTCTATGATTGGGAGCTGTCATTTTATTGCGAATCGAATTTAAAAGAGATTGAAATTTCGGTTAAAGAAGCTCCTGAAACAGTTTTATTAAGTAGTGATACAATAATTTGTATTGGTGATGATGTTGTTTTATCTGCCCAAAGTGATTTAGAAAGTTATGAATGGGTGGGAGAAATCAATTCTACCGGCAACACTCTGGAATGGAACACCGATGGTTATGCAGAAGGTACTTATGAATTTGTGATTACAGCACAAACAGAAAATGGTTGTAATGTTTCAGAAACGATAAGTGTGTTTTTAGACAATTGCACAGGGATAGAAACTCAGGAAAAAACTATAGTTAAAATATATCCGAATCCTGCATTTAGTCATATAACTGTTGAATTTTCAAATACTTCTACCGTCAGTTATATAGAGCTAACGGATTTAACCGGAAGAACTGTTTTAAAAGAGATTAAACCGGTAAATACATATAATTCAGACGGCTATTCAAAGTATAATCTTGACTTAAGTAATTTTGCTTCCGGAATGTATATTTTGAATGTTACCTTAGAAGATGGCGAAAGTATTCATTCAAAAATTGATTTGATTAATTAATCTTTTTTTAAGAAGTTACCAATTTTTTTGAATAAACCTGCAGAAGGCACTTTTGCAGGTTTTTCGGGTTCTCCTAAAAGGTAGCCATAGGGTTTTAGCGGGTCAATTTGGTCAAAAATTATCTTAAGCATTGCTAATAGCGGGATAAAGAGAATCATTCCGACAAAGCCCCAAATTAGTGCGCCTATAAAAATGATTAATAGCGTCATTAAAGGGTTCATGCTAACCTTACTGCCTACAATTTTAGGTGTAAAAAAATTACTTTCCATTAATTGTATCACATAAAAGGAAAGAAAAACACCAAATGGTATCCACAAGCTTTCATGGGTGATAAAAGTATAAGAGATAGGTATTATTGAACCGATTAGCGGACCGACAAATGGAATAACATTAAGTATAGCAGCAAAGGCAGCAAATAAGAGGGCATTTTCAACCCCAAGTAAAGTTAAAGCGATGCTATTTAAGACAAACAGAATCAATATGACAAAAAACATTCCTGATAGATAATTAAATATCACGCCCCGGACTTTTAAAACGGTTTCTCTAATTTTTTCCGGTTTATCTACTTCTCCAAAAGCTTTTAATAAAAACTCATATAGAAAATCACGATAAAAAAGGAGTAAAACAAGATATACAGGGATCATGAAGGCAACAGTCAGATTGCCCGCAGTAGATATTATACCCCCGGTAATTACTGTTATATTTTCTTGAATGAAATCAAAAATCCCTACCCGGCTAAAGGATACAGAACTCAAGTCTATATACTCTTCAATGGGTGATTTAAGATGTTGAAGCTTTTCACTTAAGGCTTCCCGTAATTTTGGTATTTCCTCAGTAAATCCACCTAATTGAGTAATGAAAAAATATAAAACACCGGCTAAAAAAATGGTAATAGCTAATACACAAAGTATAGAAGCTATAATTCGGGGGACTTTTAATTTCTCCAGACGTATTGCCAGAGGCATCGTCAAAAAAGCTAAAAAAGCAGAAAATAAAAGGGGTGCAATTATTTGTTTTCCAACAACTAAAAGGTGCACGATCAATACTATACCAAATAATATGACTACAGCTCGAAGATAACCGGGTAATTTAATTTCCAAAATATCTTTTTTTTAAAAAGTTACGAACCTACTGCTTGCAGTATTGTCATCTCCAACAGTTACCATGATTTGATAAATACCGGGCGAAGCACTAACCGGCAATTTGATATCTTTAAAGTTTTCCCCTTCAGTGAAAATAATTGATTCGTCATAAACAATCTGACCCAACATATTTGAAATTCTTATATTCCCACTTGCAGATGGTTTATAAGTTGTTATGTTAACACTGAATGCACCATTTGAAGGATTCGGGAAAATGAAGATTATCGGTTTATAGGCATCCTCATCTTCACATATCTCATAACCGATAAAATCATTTTCAAGTTCAAAGAAATTAATTGCCATTTCCCAAAGCGCGCAAGGTCTGTTTTTTGCGAAATAAAACATATCATCAATATTTCTGTGCCAGCTGCTTATATCTTTTGGATAATTCCAGCGGTAAATATGGTGCTGCATTTCAGCTTTAATAGCTTCAGCTGCTTTTGTAATTTCATCAGACACTTTTTTGCTTGAAAAGGTAAAGCTTAGGTGATACGCCAAACGTTCGAGGAATCTACCTCTAAAAACTTCACTATTTAGCAACAATCTAAAAAGTTCAGTACTCCATTCCGGGTTAGGCCAATCAGGTCCGTCCAAAGCTGTTGCATGTTCTAAGCTGTTGAAGTGCACATCTTTGAAGGCATCATCATTATCAAAAAAGTACCACCTCCAAAGGCTGCCAACTTTATTTTCTCTCCAGTAGCGAACGTTGTTCCCGGGCCAGTCATACACACCAAAATAAAGTTTAGCAATGGTATAGTCAATATAATTATTTACATCCATCAGGGCTTCTGCATTCTTAAACTGACTTTCCGTAAAAATGGGATTTGAACGGAGGTAATCCAGCATTTGCAAATAGTGCTCATAGCTTCCTTCATTAACCAGTATGTTATTTTCTAAAATATCAAGATTGTCGGGGTCAGCATTTCTTCTGGCAGCTAAGTAGTTATTGTCGATTCTTTCTCTAATATTCACTATCCCCCAGTAAGCACCGTTTATAAAGAGGACAGCCGGTTGATATCGCATAAACTCCAAATCCAAATCTTTAACCAGCTCGTGAGTTACGGCATCTGCCAGCATAGTAGAACTAAAATCCTGCCCGGAGTTTCTTAAAATAAGCCTTCGAAAACTTTTAAGGGTATCGTCTTCAAAAAACTGATGTTCAAAAGTGTTTTTGCCATACAGATTTCTTGCGTAAAGTCTCAGGCTTTTGTGTGGTAGGGCTCTGCTCCCGAATCCATGTATGCGAACACCGATTTCCTGATTTAAAATTTTTTCAAAACCTTTTTCAAAATACTCAAAATTAGCGGATCTTTCCCATTCCTGACCTCTGTTATGAAAGTTACCGGTTCCCCAGTGAAATCCTGTTTCGGGATTTTCTGCATAAGTTGTGCCGGCAACAAATATTCCGCTGTCTACGTCAAAAAGGGCATTTTCATCTAATGAAATTGAAATTACCGGCAAATTGAAGCGGTTAAATACTTTTTCATCAATAAAATATGAGTGTGTATAAATTTCAGTCACTGCCGTATCTCCTCTGAAAGCTCTTGCGCGGATTACATTTGCTTTGAATCCCTCATTCTGTGGTGCAATCCATGCGTATCCACCAGGTCCGTTCGGAGTGGTTGTTACGATATCAATAATATCGGGATACGGAAGTTCGGCAGATTGCTTTATGTTTAAGCCGGTGTCAAAAATATAAGATGATGTATCCGGAACACTTCCGTCGGTAGTATAATAAATAACAGAAAGCGAATCACTGGACATAATAAATAAGTCAAAAGCCTCTTCATAAAATCCACCGGGTTTTGAGAACTGCAACTCTGCATTTGGGACAAAGTGTTTTGTGCCTTCATAATTTGAAAAACCGGGTGTAGTCTCCGAAAAGAAATAAAAATTATTACCTCCGTCCGGAATTCTGCCATAGGAAATATCCGTTTCCAGCTCTAAAGGCTCAATATAATCTAAAGTCACTCCCCCCGGGGAAGAAAGTATTAAAGGCTCACCACTTGCACTGATTCTAAAATTTGTATGCAACTCATTTCCGGTTCTGTCTTTTCCGGAAGCAAAAACTAACAAAAACTCTCCTGCGGGTAAAAGGGTATCCGGAAAAACCCATCTTAAAGGTTGTTGTAAATCGTCACTCAAATGATAACCGGCAAGATTATGAGCTACTGAGTCTTTGTTGAAAATTTCAATCCAGTCTTCATAATCCCCATCTTCATCAGCAATAGTCTGACTATTGGATGCCATAAACTCATTTATCACAATAGGGTCGCTAATCAATTGTGAGTTAACGAGTAACAATTGAATGAAAACAAGTAAAAAAATGAGTAAATACTTTTTCATATGATATTCCTAACATGCAAAATAAATAAATTTTATTTTAATGTAAAGGCTTTTTTAACTTTAATTAAAAAAAAATCAATATTTACTGTTCTAAAAGATAAACGTTTTAATGTAACAGAAAATATTTTTAGTCCTTTAAAAAGGTATTTATTTCAGTCCACATTTCAGGACTTTCAAAAATATTATTGTGATTGTAGCCTTCTAAGACATTGGTTTTTACAGCACCTTTCCAATATCCGGCAAGTTCTTTAGTATGCTTAGGTGGTATAATGTTATCATTGGTTCCATAAAAAATAAGTGTCGGTGAGGAAATCTGCTGAGCATATTTTTTAGAATCAAAACGATGTTTTAAAAGTAGATTGATGGGTAAAAAAGGCATTTTTGATTGAGCCACTGCCCGAATACTTTCAAAAGGGGATATTAAAATGACTTTATCTACCGCCCTTTTGCTTGCTAAGTAAGTTGCTGTTCCGGTTCCTATACTTCTGCCCATAACACTGATTTTGTCGTGTCTGATATCATTTCTTGAAATTGCATAGTCATAAATGGCTAGTCCGGCTTCAAAAAAGCTCTTTTCTCCGGGCCTTCCGTCACTTTTTCCATAGCCCGGATAATTTATGAGTAATAAGGAATAATCACCTATAAAGTGGGTTGCACTAATTAAATGAGATACTTCTTCGGCATTGCCTCCGAAATAAATAATCAGCTTATGTTTTTCAGTATTGCTTTGTTTGGAAAACCAGCCGTGCAAATTTCTACCCTCAGAAACAGGAATTACTACTTCTTCTATATCTTCATTTACCGGTACCTGATAAGAAATTCCTTGCGGAAAAAATAGAAAGGAAGATTGGAACAAATAAAAGAATAAGACCACTAAAAGATACATTATAAGTAAGCTGCCTAAAATAGTCATTCCTTTTTTCATCCTTTCATATTCCTGATTTAAAAAATTTCCCAGGTTTGCTTGCCGCTGATTAATTTGTCGAGATCTCCTTCACCTTTTTGTCCAATGCTGTTTTCAACTTGTTGGTGCAATAGATCTTCGTAAACAGCTCTTTCTGTTTCAAAAAACACTCCAAAAGGCCTTGGCATGCGATTTTCTGTATCTGCATTGTCAAAAAGTCTGACTAATATCTGGGCTTTATAGAAATCTTTTTCATTGTGAATCCATAAATCATCAATAGAATAACCTTCATCTAAGCTTACAAGCTGAGGTCTTAAGCCGTCCAAGCGAATACCTTTGTTTTCATTTTCTCCAAAAACCAATGGTTTTCCGTGTTCCAAAAATAAGGTTTCTTCTTTTTTAGATTTTTTATCTGTAAAAATTTCAAAGGCACCATCGTTGAAAATATTGCAGTTCTGATAGATTTCCAGGAATGAACTTCCTTTGTGTTTATAAGAGCGAAGCAACATTTCCTGCAAATGCTTAGGGTCACGGTCCATAGAGCGCGCAACAAAAGAAGCATCTGCACCCATAGCCAATGCCAGCGGGTTGAAAGGGTGATCAATAGATCCGGCAGGTGTAGATTTAGTAACTTTATTTACCTCTGATGTCGGAGAATACTGCCCTTTTGTAAGGCCGTATATTTGGTTGTTAAACAAAAGAATATTTACATCCGGATTTCTTCTTAATAAATGAATTAAATGATTTCCACCAATGGATAACCCATCTCCGTCACCGGTTACTATCCATACACTGAGTTCAGGTCGGGAGGCTTTTAAGCCGGAAGCTATAGCCGTTGCCCTTCCGTGGATGGAATGCATGCCGTAAGTATTCATATAATAAGGAAAACGGGATGAACATCCTATTCCGGAGACAAAAACAATATCCTCTTTTTTAACCCCAATACCGGGAAGGATAACTTGAACTTGTTTTAAAATAGAGTAATCTCCGCAACCGGGACACCACCTTACGTCGTTCTCAGTTGTAAAATCTTTAGATGTATATGTTTGAGTATCTGTAGCCATAATATTTTTTTAGTTTGAAACCGATTCTTTCTTTTTAGCAGTGATTTCTAAAGCCTTATCTATTATTTCCTGTTTGGTAAAAGGAACTCCTTTAATTTTACTAAAGCCAATCGCATTTATCATAAACTTATCTCTTATAACTTTTACTAACTGACCATTATTGATTTCAGGAATTAAAATGTTATCAAACTTATTTAAAAGTTCTTCCAGATTTTTTGGAAAAGGCTTCAAATAGCGAATGTGTATGTGAGCAACTTCTTCACCTTGTTTATTCAATTCCCTGACCGCAGAGCGAATAGCGCCATAAGTAGAGCCCCAGCCAACGATAGCTAATTTTCCTTCATTAACATCATTATCGGTTTTTTGTAAAGGGATGAAATCAGCAATTTTTTCAACTTTGCTTTCTCTCATTTTCACCATGAATTCATGGTTATCGGCATCATAAGAAATGTCACCTGTTAAATGTTGCTTTTCTAAGCCACCCAGTCGGTGCTCAAGTCCTTTTGTCCCCGGGATTGCCCAGGGCCTCACCAATTTTTCATTTCGTTGATAAGGCATGAAAGGAGCATCATCTTCCGCTTTTTTTGCAAAAGAAACTTCAATCTTTTTTAAATCTTTGGCGGAAGGATATTTCCACGGCTCTGCACCATTGGCATTATAACCGTCACTTAAAAAAATAACCGGCGTCATGTGTTCCAATGCAATACGGGCTGCTTCATAAACAGCTTCAAAACTATCTGAAGGTGAGCTGGCAGATATTACCGGCATTGGGCACTCTCCGTTTCGGCCATACAAAGCCATTAATAAGTCGGATTGTTCCGTTTTGGTTGGCATACCGGTTGAAGGTCCTGCTCTTTGTACATCACAAATTACTAAAGGTATTTCTAAAGAAACAGCCAGCCCCATAGCTTCAGTTTTTAAAGCCATTCCCGGTCCGGAGGTTGTTGTTACAGCCAATTTTCCACCAAAAGAAGCTCCAATGGCTGCACAAATACTGGCAATTTCATCTTCTGCCTGAAAAGTGAAAACATTGAAGTTTTTATGTTTGGAAAGTTCATGTAAAATATCAGAAGCCGGAGTGATAGGGTATGAGCCTAAAAATAAATCTATACCGGCAATTTTTGAGGCAGCGATTAGGCCATAGGCAGTTGCTTGTCCACCCATTACCCCTCTGTATTTGCCGGGAGGTAATTTTGCGGGATCTACTTCAAAACGGGTTGTGAAAGTTTCGGTAGTGTCCCCAAAGTTATAGCCGGCTTTTAATGCTTTTATATTTGCCTGTGCAATGTTGGGATTTTTTTTGAATTTAGCTTCTAAAAAGCCAATCGTATTGTCCATTGAGCGATTGAACATCCAGAAAAGAAAACCGAGTACAAACATATTTTTTGACCGGTCTTTGTCTTTGGTGCCCATTTCAAAATCCACTAAAGATTCTCTGGTTAATTTGGTAATATCTATTTTATAAACCAAATGATTTGACAAGGTCTCATCATCCAAAGGATTTATTTCATAGTGCGCTAAGCGTAAGTTTTTGTTATCAAATCCGGCAGTATTTACAATGACAATTCCTCCGTTTTTGACAAACTTAAGGTTTGATTTTAAGGCAGCGGCATTCATAGCAACCAAAACATCACAGGAATCTCCCGGTGTATCTATTTCACGGCTGCCAAAATGCAATTGAAATCCCGAAACGCCCGCAAGAGTCCCTAAAGGAGCCCTGATTTCGGCAGGATAATCCGGGAAAGTGGCTACGTCATTGCCAAACAAAGCTGTATTATTGGTAAATTGATTACCGGTAAGCTGCATTCCATCACCACTATCGCCGGCGAATTTAATTACAACTTCTTCTTTTTTTTCGATTTTTGATGCCATGGGCATTGGATTTTTTTATCTTGATACTATTAACCGCGAATAAATTTTTTTAGACAGTTTTTACGGTCATATTTGTGTAAACTTTTGGTAGACTTGTACCTGCTAACATTTTTGCAAATTTAGCTAAAATTCTCTAAATGCTTTTGATTTCCAAGATTAGCCTCAAATAATTTATTTTGATGGAATCAGACATTTTTTAAAGTTATAACTGTTAATTTTGAACCATTATTAAAATTTGAGGATAAGTACTTTTCCCGATATAAATTTCTATTGAAAAAATAAGCCTATGAAAACTCTCCAAAAAGATAAGAAACTTTTTCTGTTGGATGCATTTGCATTGATTTATCGTTCTTACTTTGCTTTTAGCAGAAACCCGATAATGAATTCCAAAGGCATGAACACATCGGCTATTTACGGCTTCATGAATACTCTGCACGACCTGATTTCTAATGAAAAGCCAACCCATTTGGCAGTAGTTTTTGATTCTTTAGAGAAAAAGACAGACCGGTCAGAAGCTCATAGTTTTTACAAAGCAAACAGGCAGGAAATGCCGGAAGATATAGCCCGGGCAATTCCCATTATAAAGCAAATTCTGGATGGTATGCATATTCCGGTTATTGAGAAAGCCGGATTGGAAGCAGATGATTTGATTGGAGCCTTAGCAAAAAAGTCTGAAAAAGACGGTTATACCGTTTATATGGTGACGCCCGATAAAGACTTCGGACAATTGGTTTCCGAAAATATTTTTATCTATAAACCCTCCTATATGGGGAAGGGAGTTGAAATTTTAGGGGAAAAAGAGATTTTAGAAAAATGGGAAATCAAAAACGTAAAGCAGGTAATAGATATTTTAGGCCTTTGGGGCGATAGTTCGGATAATATCCCGGGAATTCCCGGAGTTGGTGAGAAAACAGCCAAAAAATTGATAAGCGAATATGGGTCTATCGAAAATATTTTAGAAAATTCACATGAGCTGAAAGGTAAGTTAAGGGAAAGAGTAGAAGAAAACAAAGAGCAGGCATTAATATCAAAGTCTCTGGCAACTATTATTGATGATATTGAAATTGATATTAATGAAGACAATCTGACGATAAACAAGCCGGATAAAGAAATTCTGGAGCCGATTTTTGCTGAGTTAGAGTTTAGGACACTGGGTAAAAGAATCCTGGGTGAAGAATTTAGTGTCAATCAAAAAAGTAGCGGACAGCTTGATTTATTTGCCAATACAAATACGGAAGAAGAGCCGGAAGAGAAAAAAGTAGAAGCCGGTAAAAACATTGAAAACACTAAGCATGAATATCATCTTGTAAAAGATAAAAAAGGTCGCGAAAAGTTGCTCAGTGATATGATGAATCAAAAGTTTGTCGCCTTTGACACAGAAACTTCCGGGGTGAATCCAAATAATACTGAAATTGTAGGGATGTCTTTTTCTATGAAAGCCGGGGAGGCTTTTTATGTGGCATTGACAGATGATAACCGGGGCGATATTTTAAAGGAGTTTAAAGCATTTTTTGAAAGTGAAAAAATCGGAAAAATCGGGCAAAATTTAAAATTTGATGTGCTTGTTTTGAAGTGGTATGGCATAGAAGTCAAAAACCTGTATTTTGATACTATGATTGCTCATTATTTGCTAGACCCGGAGACTCGTCACAATATGGATGTGCTTGCAGAAAATTATCTCGGCTACTCTCCGGTTTCCATTGAGACCTTAATCGGTAAAAAGGGAAAAAATCAAAAGAGCATGAAAGATATAGATATTGAAGAGGTCTATCCCTATGCCTGTGAAGATGCAGATATTACTTTGCAATTGAAAGAGGTTTTTGCTCCGGATTTGAAAAAGGAGAGTTTGGATCAATTGTTTTATGACATTGAAATGCCTCTGGTTCAGGTGCTGACAGATATGGAGTATAATGGAGTAAAGCTGGATAAAGATGTGTTGGAAAAATACAGCATAGAAATAAAGAAGGACATACAGGGATTAGCCGGGGAGATTTTTGAAATAACCGATACTGAGTTTAATATTGATTCTCCCAAGCAAGTGGGAGAGGTGCTTTTTGGGAAAATGGGATTGCCTTATAAGGGCAAAAAGACCAAAAGCGGGCAGTTTTCAACTAATGAAGAAACTCTTCAAAAAATTTCCGGGGAGCATCAAATTGTCACAAAATTACTGGATTACAGAGAGTTAGTGAAGCTTAAAAACACCTATGTTGATGCTTTGCCGGGATTAATAAACCCCAAAACCGGAAAAATACACAGTTCTTTTAATCAAACGATAGCGGCAACCGGCAGGCTAAGTTCTGCCAATCCCAATTTGCAAAACATTCCCATAAGAACTGAAAAAGGCAGATATATAAGGAAGGCATTTACAGCAACAGATAAAAATCACACTTTAATTGCTGCGGATTATTCACAGATTGAATTGAGAATAGTGGCTTCTATAAGCGAAGATGAAGCTATGATAGATGCTTTTAACAAAGGTTTGGATATACACACGGCTACTGCCGCAAAGGTTTTTAAAGTAGACTTGAATGATGTCACTTCTGAGATGAGAAGTAAGGCCAAGATGGTCAATTTTGGAATTGTCTATGGAATATCAGCACATGGACTTAGTCAGCGTTTATCGATCTCCCGAACGGAGGCAAAAGAATTAATAGATGCCTATTTCGAAGAATATCCGGGCATTAGAAATTACATGAATGATTCCATTGAATTTGCCAGAAATAACGGTTACGTCAAAACCCTTAAAGGTCGAAAGCGATTTTTAAAAGACATTAACAGCCGGAATGCAACTGTCAGGGGATTTGCTGAACGAAATGCTATAAATACCCCCATTCAGGGCACATCTGCAGACATGATAAAGATAGCCATGATAAATGTCTATGAGTGGTTGAAAAAAGAAAAGATGCAAAGCCGGATGATATTGCAGGTACATGATGAACTCATATTTGACACCCCTTTAGAGGAGGAGGAAAAAGTCCGCAAAGCAATACGCGAAATCATGAAAGACGCCATTAAGCTCAAAGTCCCCGTAATTGTAGACGCAACCACGGGTAGTAATTGGTATGATCAGGAGTAGGGTGTT
>REEL01000141.1 GCA_007695095.1 Chitinophagaceae bacterium
TGTCACAAAATTAAAACTTAAATCAGCATTCTTTAAAAAAAACGAATTTCTTTCACTTGCCAATGCCGGAAAAGCAGCTTGACCTGTTGCCTGAAAGTACAATTGATCTCCGTTCAGGAGAGCTGACAATAAAAATCATCCCGACAAAAGCACTAAACAGCGTAAAAAGTCCAAACTCTGCCGTTGAATATAAACGAGTTATTACCGGATAAAAAATAACACCTATAAGCTGTGATACTGCTGAACCACCTGCAATTAATCCGGCACTTTTAGAAAAAGTACTGCTAAAAATTTTATTTAAAATGCGATTTTGATATCAGTAACTAATTGGGCTTAATCGGAAATATTTGCAATATAAAATTTTGCTTCTTAAGCATTATCACTTTTAAACTACTTTTTGTCACAATCTATAAAAAATTCAGGAATCAACATTCAAAAAAGAAATTGCTTGAGGGAATTTAATCATTTGGTTTAATAAAAAAAACCAGTTTATTGGAAGCCGCTGTTATTTTACCGCACTTTTGGATTGGTAGTCAGGAAGTTTGCGAAGGCTTATATTTTAGATCATCACTTGCGGACACTAGCGACAGAAGTGAATTTGCATGTTTCTTTATACCCTAAACAACAATAGCACTTTTTATATAACACTAAAGGTGTTGCACCAAAAGTGCTATTTTAAATTAAAAATAAGGTTTTGTTGGAAAAATTTGGCTTGGTTTGATGAAATGGATATGAAGTTTTTAGTTACTTGGTGGGGGGGTTCTAAAAAAAGAGGGTGGCACATACCACAGACAAACACCAGCTAAAAAGGAAAAAACCAACCCTAAAATTTTGAATAAAGTAAACTAATTAGTTAACTTTGTTGTTGTGGTAAGAGAAATTATTTTTTTGGAGACAAGGTAATTGACTTTTATAAAGCACAGGATTCTAAAATTCAAACCAAAATAGAGTATGTTTTAGATTTAGTGCGGTTTGAACGTCAAGTTCCGATTAAATTCTTTAAGAAATTAGAGAATACTGATGGGATTTATGAAGTACGAGTAATTACTTCAAAGAAAAGCATACGAATCCTCTGTTTCCGGGATGAAGGAACATTGGTGATTTTGACAAATGCTTTTTTTAAAAAATCACAAAAAACTCCGAGAAATGAAATCAAACTTGCCGAAAAGTTAAAAGGTGAATATTTAAAACAGAAAAAAGGTGAAAAACATTAAAACATTAAATCAACTTCTGGACGAGAAGTATGGGAAAAAAGGAAGTGCGAAGAGAGATCAGTATGATGCTGATTCTCTTGCTTTTCGTTTAGGTGTTATGCTAAAAGAGGCTCGTATTGAAGCGAACCTGACACAAGAAGAACTCGCCCAAAAAACCGGAACGAAAAAAAGTTATATCTCCAGAATAGAGCGGGGATTAAGTGATATTCAAATTTCTACTTATCACAAACTTATCGAAATCGGTTTAGGAAAACATCTTAATATTTCAATTGGTTAAAAGGCAAAAACCTTTTATCAACCCTTAACTGAAAAAAGCTTTAGAATAACTGTTATCTTTGCAGCATACAGTTTTTAATATGATATATATAGGGAAATACAATAAGCTACAGGTTTTGAAAGATACTCCTCAAGGGAAATACTTAGGTGATGATGTTGGCAATGAAGTGCTTTTGCCGAATGTGTTTATACCGGAAGGATTGGAAACCGGCGATGAGATTGAGGTTTTTGTTTACAGAGACTCAGAAGAACGACCGGTAGCAACAACCGAAAAACCACTGGCAACCGTCGGTGAGTTTGCAACTTTAGAAATCGGTAGCGTGCTGGATATTGGCACCTTTTTTAATTGGGGCTTACCAAAACAACTTCTGGTCCCAAAGGCACTGCAACACAAACCCATAGTCGCTGAAGATAAATTTCATGTGGTGCATATTCTCATGGATGAGGTTACAGACAGAATTGTTGGCACTACAAAGATTTCCCGGTATTTGGATAACTCTAATATAGAAGATCTTTCTGCCGGGGATGAAGTGGATTTAATCGCTTTTCATGAAACGAATCTGGGCATAAAAGTTATTATAAATCAAAAACACGAAGGCTTAATTTACCGGGATGAGATTTTTAAACCCATAAATTACGGCGATACTTTTAAAGGTTATATTAAAAAAATACGTGCTGAAAATAAAATAGACATCAGTCTTGAAAAATTCGGTTATCGTAAAGTTGATCCGGGCGCTGAAAAAATAATGGAGGTCTTAGAAACTTCTGACGGATTTTTGCCTTTGCACGATAAAAGCGATCCGGAATTGATAAAAAAACATTTAGGCATGAGCAAAAAGGTGTTTAAAAAAGCCATTGGCGCAATGTATAAAAAACGACTGATTCGATTGGAAAAAGATGGGATTCACCTGAATAAATCCGGCAAATAAAAGCTGATATAACACATAAATTTTCGCACAGATTTTTTAATTAAAGTACGTAAGTGGAAAAGCAGAATCAGGATTCAATCAGTTTAAATAAATATATCAGCAGCACCGGAATATGCTCCAGAAGAGAGGCTGACCAAATGATAAAAGACGGCCACGTCAGCATTAACAGGGAAATAGCCAAAACCGGCAACCGGGTGTTTGAAGGCGATATCGTAAAAATTAAGGGTAAACTTTTAAAATCAAAACCCAAAGCCGTTTATATCGCCTATAACAAACCCGTCGGCATTGTGAGTACTACCGACTCAAAAGAACCTAAAAATATCATTAAGAGCATCAACTATCCGCAGAGGTTATTTCCTGTCGGCCGCCTGGACAAACAGTCACAGGGTCTTATTTTTTTAACTAATGACGGGGATATCGTAAATAAAATTCTGAGAGCCGGTAATAATCACGAAAAAGAGTATATCGTAAGTGTTCGCCAAAAAATAGACGATCAATTTATCAATAGAATGAGTAACGGAATTCCAATTTTAGGCACCGTTACCAAAAAATGTAAAGTCCAAAAAATCAACGATTTTACCTTTAAAATCATACTGGTACAAGGACTGAACAGACAAATCAGAAGAATGTGTGAGTACCTCGGCTATGATGTAACTAAACTCAAACGCATTCGAATTATGCACATTACATTAGGGAATCTAAAGCCCGGAGAATGGAGAGCATTTACTCAAAAAGAAATCAATACCATCCAAAAACTGATTGCCGTTTCCTCTAAAACAGTTTAAATCTAAAAAAAAGCAGATTCATTAAACAAATTATGATTTTTTATTAATTTAGTGTTTTAATAAGGTCGTATTTATATGATTTTAAATCAACTACACTTTAATTTCTAATTTTTATAGAAAAAGATTGGAGCATTTCTATCACAATTAAAAAAACAAAATGAAAATCTTTAAAAACCTTTTGGTAATTATTCTGATAACTTTTACCATAACTTCCTGTAACAAAAACAGAGTGGAAGTCGGAGATGAACATTTAGGCGGTATTGTTATAGTCGTCGATGATAAAGGAAAAAATGGTGTAATAGCAGCTAAAAAAGACCAAATGGAACGCTCGGGAGTTGACGATTGGCGTAAAGCAAAAGACTTTTGTGCTGCTTATGATTTAGGTGGTCCCGGCTGGAGGTTACCAACTAAAGAGGAACTCATCATCATGAAAGATATGCGAAATATAATAGGTGGTTTTAAAAATGAGGTCTACTGGAGCGGCACTCTAAATGAAGACGGTACTAGAGCGTTTACACAAAATTTTAAACCGAATCAAGGTTTTTTCATCGTTTCTGACTGGAAAAATATTAATACTTGTTTTTACTGTGCAAGAGCGGTAAAAGACTTTTAATCTCATCTCTTTTTGAGATCCTTTAATACAGTGTATTGAATCTTAAATCGCTTTCTACTAAGCGGTAAATCTTTTACTGCACTTAATTTTATTCAATTTCAATTTCACTGTAACCGGCTCCCGTTTTTTTCATATTAATCCGGGTGGTGATTCTTTCTTTTAATTCATTTACGTGTGAAATAATACCTATTGATTTGTTATTCTCATTCTGCATTTGCTCTAAAATACTGATAGCCTGATCCAAAGATTCCGGATCTAAGGAACCGAAACCCTCGTCAATAAACAAAGAATCTATACGGACATTTTTTGCCGCCAAATCAGATAAACCAATAGCAAGTGCAAGACTGATTTTAAAAGTTTCACCACCGGAAAGCGTCGAGACAGATCGCCGGCTATTGCCCATATAGGTATCCATAACTTTTAGTACTGAAGACTCGTCCTGCTGCGGAACATCAAGTATATAACGGTCGGTAAATGCACTTAATCGCTTATTACCAAATTGAATTAACTGCTTAAGTGTCAGATCCTGAACAAAATTAGAAAACTTCTTTCCCTCTGCATCTCCTATCAATTGGTTCATTTTTTTCCAAAGATCAAGGTCTGCCTGCAGCTTTTCCAATTTAGCCTTCTCTGTTGAAAACTTAGCTTTCTGATCTTCATTATTACGCAATTGGTTTTCAATATTTCCTAATTTCTTGTTTTGTTCACTTTCTTCCGTTGTAAAAACATTTTTCTCTTCTTTCAATTTATTAATGTCGCCTATTAACTCTGTTTTTTTACGCATTTCACCTATTTCTAACCTCAGTGATTCGATTATAGAATTCAGTTTTATGCTTTTATTTTTTAGTTCTTCTAATTCTCTTTCCAGATCATCAGCTTCTTTTGGCGACAACAACTTATTTTTTAACTCTTCAATGGAAAAAACTTCGTGCGCACTGAGTTCCTTAAGGAGTTTTTCTGAAGTCTCTGTTTTTTCTTTTTCTAACAACTCTTTTCTTTGTAAAACTTTTGCTAAACTAATTTTTAAGCTTTCTGCAGATGTTGTTTGACGATTAAAATTTTCAGTCAGCTTACTTACATCTTTATCAATATCATCTCCGGTATAAAGGGCATCTTTTTCAGTCTTAAATATTTCAAATTGCTCCTTCTCTTTTTGATATGCTAAAAATACTTTCTGTAGGTCTGCGAGTATATCTGCCGCAGGAAATGTTTTCTCCAAACGAGTTAAATCTTTTTTACGCAAATCAATCTCACTTATTTTCTTTTTTACTTCTTCTAAACTTATGTTTTCAGGCCATTTTAATTCTTTAGCTTTCTGAATAATAGCATTTAATGTTTCTTTATTATTTTCTGTAACTGCTTTTATCTTTTCATTTCTTTCATTTATAAATTTTTCAGCATTAGAGATATTAGTAGAGATTTTAATTTTAGTGTTATTCACTTCCTCTAATTTGCGTTTTTTTTGATTTAATTGCTCTTCCAATAGAGAAATGTTTTGCTTCTTCAACTCTGTAGCGTAAGGATGTTCTGTAGAGCCACACAAAGGGCATGCCTCGCCTTCCTGTAATTCAGTCCGGTAATCTTCCAGACTTTTCGTTTTATGCAGCTCTGAAACTTGTTTTTCCAAATCCGGCAATTCTTTATTTAAAGTTTCAAACTCCACCTCTATTTTCTTCAAATCAGTTTCAAAGCTTGTGATTTCCTTTTTCCTGTCATTTATTTCATTATTATAATCGGCTATAAGATTACGCGTATTTTCATCCAATTGCTTTTTATCCTTCAGTGATTCTGCCTTGTCAATAGTTGATTGTATAACTAAACCTTCCTGCTTAACTACATCAAGTGAGTCAAATCCGGATTTAGCGATTTCACTAACAAAAGATGCTTTTTTAAGCTCTATTTCTTTTAAAATAAAATCTGCTTTTTGATCATGGTCAATTTCAACATCAAAATTACGCAGATGCTTAATTTGGTTTTTAATTCCTTCAACATGCTGTCTGGCATTTCTATTATGCCCATTAGCTTTTTCTATAAGCACAGAGACTTTCTTTTTAAACTCTTGTAAATCCTCATTAAAAAGCTCTTTTTCTATCTCTTTCTTCAGTAATTTAGAAGCTGCGTTTAAAGTTTCCGTTAAATCCTTTTCTACCTTTTGAATATCAGCAGAAATTTCATTTTCATCTTTCAATGCTTGTTTTAATCCTAAGGTTTTGTTTTCCAACCGATCTAATTCAGATTGAAAATGCCTTAACTTTTTATGTGATTGAAGCCTTATTTTATCATTTTTACGGCTATTTTTTTCAACTTCATGTTCAGACCATTCTTTATTTTTTGCAAGTAAATCTTGCTCTTTTTTCTCAAGACCCTCAGTATGGTTGATTTTTTCGGTTAAAGTTTGAATTTTCTTTTTGAGTATGGTTATTTGTTCATTGCTTTGTTTTTTTTCGATTTCTAAATTTTCAATGGTTTCCTCATCCAGAATTTCTATGCCTTCCATGCGTAAATGCTGATCTTTCACTTCGGTTTGGGCAGAGACAAATTTTCTATATGTCCTTCGGCCTATTTCTCTGTAAATTGAAGCTCCTGTAATTTCTTCCAGAAGCTTATTCCGCTCATCTTTTGCTGAGAGTAAAAGTTTTGAAAACTGACCTTGAGCTAAAATCATAGATTGAACAAATTGCTCATAATTCAGTCCTATAATTTCTTCATTTTTTGTAACTACATCTCCTTTTTTATCTGCTATAATTACTTGGGTTTGTAAATCTGTCAGCTCTTGCTTTCTATCACTTAAATTTTTGTTTCTGTTCTTTTTTATTGACCAGGACGAAAGGTATTTCTTTTCTTTTACTTCATATTCTACCTCTACATAACAATCATCCGTATTTTTTGTCATTATAACTCCCGTCTCCTCTATGATTGTATTGGTTATGAGCTTGTCAATACGAGGAATCCGGTTATACAAGGCAAGAGTTATGACATCCAGAAGCGTTGATTTTCCCGAGCCGGTTGCGCCTGTAATTACAAATAAACCGGCTTCTGCCAATAACCCACCGGCAAAGTCAATTTCATGCTCTCCGCGTAAAGAATGTATATTTTTAAATCTTATTTTTAATATCTTCACAATCTGTTTTTTATTTAGCCCAAACGGTCTTGGCTTACAATTTTAATTTACTTATTCTTTTTCATGAATTTCGGATAAAATCTCTCTGAAAGCATTTTTTAATTGCCCGACATCCGCTAAATCAGCTTCCTGCTCCAGTCTTTTTTCAAATAACTGCATAGGTTTGTAAGAAGAAATATCATCAGCCTCAGACAGCAAGCTTGATGTACCTTCAATTGCATTTTTAAAAACGAGCTTGAATTTTATTAACTGAAGGTTTACATTTTCTTCGGATGTGATCATCTCTTCATATTCACTAATGATAGTACTACTTTCATTTTCTTCTGTCACAATTATCTCTGCCAAATCTGCTAAGGGCGTTTCAGAATTATAATCCTCAATTTTGCTTTTCACACTTTCTAAATCTCCCTTTATCAAAACTAAATTCCGAAATCGGGGCACTTCAAGTCTCGAAAAATCAAACTTTTCCTTGTCGATATTAATTATGATTACTTCTTTTTTGTCTTCTTTTTCACTAAAACTTAAGGGAATCGGTGAGCCACAGTATCGAATATGCTCATGACCGGCACTTTGGGGCTTGTGAATATGACCCAAAGCAATATAATTTGCTTTATTACCAAAAATACGAGACTCTATACCGGCCTGATTACCAATTTGGATTTCACGTTCGCTATCTGAAACCACGGCACCCTGAGCAAATAAATGAGCCATAATTATAAACGGAATGCCATCGTAATGCTGTGTGTAATATTGATTCACTTCTTCAAAATAAGTTTCCATTCCGGCGCGTAATTGTTCTATTTTATCCTCATAAGATTCGCCCGGAGCAGCTTTTCGGATATCTTTATCCCTCAAAAAAGGAACCCCTGCCACAACTAGCTGCTCACCCCCTTTTTCAACTTTAATAAAAATATCTTTAATGTCTGAAGTAGCTCCTCCAATTACATGAATGTCCAAAGCATCTAATATATCTTTGGGAGCATTTAAAACCAAAGGAGAATCATGATTTCCGCCCGTGATAATCACTTTACAACGGAGGTGCAGCATCTTTTTTAAAAACGTATAATACTGCCTTAGCGCATGCTGTGAAGGATTTGCCTGATCAAACAAATCCCCGGACATAAGCAAAACATCAATCTTTTCTTTTTGAATCAACTCAGTCAGCCAGTCAAAAAATAGCTGAATATCTTCAGATAAATCAATTTTATGGAGTTGTTTGCCAATGTGCCAGTCAGAAGTATGTAGAATTTTCATACCACCAAATTTAAAACATCTAATTACGCATTTTTGCTTTCTGTAATTTTTTTTTAAAAAAATTGATGTTTTTAAATCTTTATTAGGCTAAAAAGCTGTTTGTAAAGGGGTCTGATCTAAATCAATAATATAAATACTTTTTCCGTGACCGACAGTCATAAATTTAGACTCATTCATAATGGCTATTGAATAAAGAGATAACTTTTCCGGTATTTGAAAACGTTCTGTCTCATTTGTTTTCCGGTTTATCATTATAACATCCCCACTTTGTGTGGTAGAAATGATTTTACCATTTATACTTTGCATTGTCCATAAACAGCCGGTTTCTTCAAACATTTCTGTATTCTGATTTATCCGTCCGGCAATTCCGTTCCTGTTATATCTGAAATTAGGTGCCCCGCCGTAAATAAGGCCATCTATATCATTGACAACATAAATCAGGCCTCTAACTCTGTCCAGTCGATTCCACTCTTTAAAATCGGTGGTCTTCAATATATGTGAATTCACTCCATTAAATGTAGCTGCAATTAAACTGCCATCATCTTTTTGAAGTATAGACCATACAAAGTGACTTCTATTCTTCCACTTAACCTGAATGGACTCCAGATTGGGATCAACTTTTGCAATAAAGCCTCTGGGTAGTCTTTTACGTCCTCTGGAAATACCGCTTGTGCCTCCGGAAACTAAAATGTCGCCGCTTTCCAGAACAATCATATCATAAAAGCATTTATTACCGAACCCGGAAAAGGTCTTGCTGATAAATGAATTATCTCGTGTATCAATACGGTAAATGGCTCCCCGGTTGGTTGCCATGAATACATAGTCACCTGAATTGACCATTTTTAATATATTTAATCCCGAATTCGGAAAATCTATATTCTCATAATTCCCAAAGGTGTCTATTCGCTTTAAAATGCCATGCTTCCCCCCTGCCCAATATTCATTTTCATTCACTTTAATAACAGAATAAAAACTACTGTCGCAAGACTCGTCATACATCACAGCATCTATATTTTGACCATAAATGACAAAAGTATAACAAGTAAATAAAATTATGTACAGCTGTTTTCTCATCTTAATCATCTAAATTGAATAGCTACTTCAATTTTTTTCTGATGTTTTTTCTGTTAAAAAATTATATTGTCCTTCCAGATAGGCACGATAGTTTGCCATTCCTTTTATTATTATAGCCGTTGTATAAGCGTCAGATTTCCAAAATAAAAAGGTTCTGACAACAGTACCACCTGAAAAGAACACTCCCCCATCCCATGATATACCTGTTTCATTTTTTAATGAGTGAGCAAAGATAAATTCTATTCCTTTTTCAATGGCATCTCTGCTATTATTTTTTTCATACTCACCTGCATTGATGAGCGCATTCACAGCATAGGCCGTGGATTGCAGCCTGTCCCGATTATTTATAACTCTTCTGGATGACCATCCGCCATCCTTTTCCTGATTTTCAACTATAAAATCTACTACTTTGCGAATTGTCTCCTCCGGTAATTGCACTCCCAATTGATATGCCTGAGTAAGTGAGTAAGGAAATTTATACCGATTTGGATAATAAAATCCGGCTCTGTCAAATCGTTCTTCATTAACTAATTTTACCAAATAATCGATAGAAGAGTTTGCCCCTTCAGCCATTTCTAATTCATCATATAAAGAAAGTGCGCTTAAAACATTTGCATTTACCACTCCGCAAAGGTCATTAGTGCCATAAGGCAAATAAGGCTCATAAGCATGCGGATAACAGATACTGAAAGGAAGATAAAAGGTTTTATTATGAAAAATAGTGCGAAAAATACTCCATTTTCTAAAGGAATGTTCCTCTGTAAGCCAGGTTAAATATGCCCCCGTTTCATAATCGTTTCCATATAAAAAGTTATACCAATGCCTGTTGGTTCTGTTCATATCACGATATTCATCAAAAATTGGAGAAATCTCTAAATTTTCAGGATTAACGCCACTTAATTGCTCAACCGATTCTTCACCAAAAATCTTTTTGTGCAGCAAAATGGCTATATACCCCAAAGAAGTATCGTCAGCATCTTCTACTATATTAGCGGCATTATTGATGTACCGGGACTCAAGTGGAAAGTTAGTTGGTCTTCTGACCAAATTTTGACCATCTAGTTTATCACCTCTCTTTAGATCCCGGTTTGGAGGCAGCAGATTCCAAAAATTAAATTTATTTCCATTTCGGTATCCTAATACCCGCTCAAAAGACGGTTTAAGCATTACCGGTATACTTTCATATTCCGGATAAAGAAGATAAATCTGAGCTAATGCATTATGAATAGAAGCAACTGAAAAACAATTGGAGTCATCTACTTTTGATTGCTCCCCCAATAAGATAAAATTACTTTTCAGATACATAAAAGTTTGCCACTCTCCGCTATAAGAATAACCTTCAATTGTTTCACTGCGTTGGGTATGCTGCAAATAATTAATCCCTCCTTCAATATGTGTAATTAATTCCTGATGCAAGTTTGAAATTTCTTTATGGTGGATAGCAGATACCTTTTGAGGTAATATAACTACACAAAAAATAAGCATTCCAAACGATAAACTTAGAGCCCTGAATGTTCTGTTTTCTAACATTTGAAAGTATAATACGAACATGTATATGCTTAGTTTCACCATAAGTTGTTAATCCAACTTTTTTAAAATAATTTGCAAAGTTAATAAAATGATATTTTAAAAAAAAAGCACATTTTTATAGCTCTGTGATGAATAAATTAGAAGCTCAAAAATATTATGATGAATATATGGTGTTTTTAAAAGTATTTGCACTTTTAAGTCAAAATGAAAGCCAAACACAGTAGTTTTTTGTTAAGGTTTTGCTATTTTAGTGTTAATTCTTTTACCTTAAATAATTTTCCTTCTAAAATGTTAAGTTTCAAATCATTTCTACTTAGATGTACCCTATTACTTTTTTTGACAAATGTTTTTTTTATAAAAACTGTTTTTTCTCAACAAATCATAAACTTAGAACTTCTTAAATACTATGACTATACTGAATTAAATGATTTGGCATCTTCTCTGGGATTACCCTCATCTATTGCCCCGGTAGAATATGAATTGGGATATTATAAATTGACATATACAACCACTGATCAGCATGGTCAACCAACATTTGCTACCGGAGGTTTAGTTATTCCTGCTAATGCAAGTTGTCCATTACCGATTGCCAGCTATCAACATGGTACAGAAAGTCGTAAAGCAAGTGTACCTTCAAATTTTTCTGATGAATATCAAATAGGTATCATTTACGGAATGGGCGGAATGGTCGTTGCCATGCCCGATTATTTAGGAATGGGCGATTCTCCCGGACTGCACCCATACATGCATGCACATACACAAGCAACTGCAACTGCCGACATGTTGCTGGCTATGCAAGAGCTGGAAGATTCACTTTACACCTCCAATGAACAGTTGTTTTTATTTGGATATAGTCAGGGTGGGCATGCTACTATGGCAGCTCACAGATATATACAGGATGAATTGCAAAGCACGTTGAATGTTACAGCCTCGGCTCCTATGTCCGGACCTTATGATGTCAGCGGCATTCAGGCAGATCTTATTGCAAGCGATGATCCGTACCCAACTCCCAGCTATCTACCTTATATTATTCTATCCTATCAGTCTGTTTATGGAAATCTCTATAATGATTTATCGGATATTTTCATTGCTCCTTATGACTCTATGATTCCTATCTGGTTTGACGGAACTTACTCCACCGGTTATATTAATCAACAACTACCTTCTGTTCCAAAAGATATCATTAAGCCTTCTGTGATTGACGATTATGAAACAGATTCGCTGAATCACCCGCTACGACTTGCATTAAAAGATAATGATGTAACAGACTGGGTACCTCAGTCACCTGTTCGTATGATTTACTGCGAAGCTGATGATCAGGTGAGTTACCTCAATGCAATTGTTGCTTTAGATAAGTTTACTGCCTTAGGTGCGACAGAAGTGGAGGCCGTTAGTGCCGGTGCCAGTTTTAATCATGGTCAATGTGTGCAAACTGCATTGATAAATGCAAAGCTATACTTTGATAATTATATTGAAAGAGAAAAGGCTCCTTTGATAGAATTTGACATTGTTCAAAACCCGGATGGAAATCAAAATGGTATAGTAGAACTGATAACAAACAATGATGTGAACTTTACCGTTGAATGGAGTGATGGCAACCAATCTGCTTACCGCGATGACTTAGGTATCGGAAACTATGAAGTAAGCCTCTTTTTTGAAAATGGATGCATAGTAAATAAGACTTTAACATTGCCTTTTAGTTCAACAGCTAATACCGCTAAAGTTAAAAATATTCGTATTTCACCCAATCCGGCTCAAAACTCTATATTCATAAATTCCGGAGAAGTCGGTTTTAATGTAGTTACTATACATGATTTACAGGGCAAGATTGTGAAAAGAGAAACTTTTTCAAACACCAAAGATTTTCATGTCAATGTTTCCGATTTAACAAAGGGTTTATACCTGATACATTTACAAAATACCGAAAGCGTATACACTGAAAAGTTAATTATCATTGATTGAGCCGGGAAATATTCATTTCCTGTTTAACTTTGCTGTTTCTTGTATCAACTTAACATGTATAAATAAGGTTCTTTAATGAAAGTATTGTTTGTCTGTAAAAAATCTCCATTTCCGGACCATGATGGGGAGTCTCTGGCTATTTCTCAATTAATAGAAAATTTCATCGCTGAGGGGCTTCAGGTTGATATACTTTTCATGAAAACGCCAAAGCATCCCATAGATAAAAAAGACTTTCCGGAGGAAATTCTAAATAACTGCCGGGTGGAAAGTGTGACAGTAGATACGAATTTAAAAATTCCCGATGCGGTCCTAAATCTGTTTTCAAACATTTCATACCATGTAGATCGTTTTCTATCTCCTGAATTTACCTCAAGGCTGTCTCAGATGCTAAATGAAACTAAATATGATATTATCCAGCTTGAAGGTTTATATATGTCCTTATATACTCCGGTAATTAAAAAAATACAAGCAGATGCCAAAATCGTACTCAGGGCTCATAATGTGGAGTTTGAGATTTGGGAAAGGCTTACAGAACAATTACCTTTTGGGCTTAAAAAAGCGTATTTAAACCTTCAGACCAAACGACTAAAAAGCTTTGAAATTAATCAGCTCAACACTATTGACGCTATAGTTCCGATTACGGAAAAAGATGCAGATACTTTTAAACAGCTGGGTTGCAAAATTCCGGTACATGTCAGTCCTGCCGGATTTAAACTCAAAAAATGGGACAATATTCAAAATGCAAACATCATAAATAAAAGCATTTACCATCTCGGTGCATTAGACTGGTTACCGAATCTGGAAGGTATTGAGTGGTTTTTAGAAAAGGTCTGGCCGGAAATAGTTTCTGAAGAGCCCGAAGCGAATTTTTACATAGCCGGAAGAAACTTTCCAAAAAAGGTAAAATTTTCGTCCCAAAAGGGAGTCCATCTTATTGGAGAAGTTAAAGATGCAAAAGAATTCTGTATAGATAAACAACTCATGATAACCCCGCTTTTTTCGGGTAGCGGAATGCGATTAAAAGTGGTTGAAGGAATGGCCGCCGGAAAAACAATAGTCTCTACCAAAATAGGCGCAGAAGGAATTAATTACACCTCCGGGGAAAATATTTTAATAGCAAATACGGCTGAAGAATTTACATCTGCTTTGCTGGAATGTTTTAAAAATGAAGCTTTAACAGAAAAAATTGGAAAAAACGCACGGGATTTTGCATTTAAACACTACGATAGTCATAAATTTGCGCAAGATTTAATCGCTTTTTACAGCCGCATATAATATGGCTTTACTTTTTGAAATATTTTTTTGGCTGTCCGTCTTTGGAATCGCCTTCAGTTATCTGATTTATCCTGTTATTTTAGATTTCAAAAGCCGTAGAAAACTGCCGGAATGGATAACCTTTGCCGGAGAAAAGAAATGGCCGGATGTATATATATTGATGGCTGTCTACAATGAAGAAAAGGTAATACAAAAAAAGCTGGAAAGTATTATTTCTGCGCATTATCCCTACGGGAATATTCATCTTTATATTGGTTCTGATTGCTCTACGGACAAAACAAATAAAATCGTTGAATCTTATCAAGTCTCTAATCCGAACCTGCACTTCTTTGTAATGGATCAGCGTTCCGGAAAATCGGGTATTCTAAACTTTTTGCACGAAACAATTAACAAAAATAAGGCTGTCAGCAAGAATGATGTTTACATATTAACCGACGCCAATGTAATTTTTGACAAGTATACCGTTTATGAATTAGCTAAGCATTTCAAGGACGAAAAGATGGGTGTAGTAAATGCTAATATATTGAATATCACACCAAATAGCAGAGGCATTGCACAGGAAGAAAAAACCTATATTCAGCGTGAAAATCGAATAAAATATATGGAAGGCATTAATTGGAATGCCACCATAGGGGCCTTTGGAGCCTGTTATGCTCTAAGAGCAGTAATCTTTGAAAAAATCCCTGTTAATTTTTTAATGGAAGACTTTTATCTGAGCATGAAAGCCTTGGAAAAAGGATACAAGTCTATAACAGACCTAAATGCACAAGTCACGGAAGATGTATCTGAAGATGTAAAACAAGAATTTAAACGAAAAATAAGAATATCTGCCGGAAACTATCAAAATCTGAATAGATTCAGGCACTTATTACATCCTAATAAAAAAGGAATTGCTTTTGCTTTCTTTTCTCATAAGGTTTTACGCTGGTTAACGCCTTTTTTGATTATATTTTCACTCATTTTCAGTGGTATTCTCGGAACTGTTTCCGATTTTTACAGTTATATATTTTGGATACAGTCAGCATTAATAGTTTTAAGTTTAATTGATTACTTTTTACAACTGCTTCGGATTAAAATACCCGGGATACGATTGATTAGTTATTTTTATATGATGAACCTGGCTCTCTTAATAGGATTTTTTAAATATTTAAAAGGAATAAAAACAAATGTCTGGCAACCTACAACAAGAACAAATTAAATTAGACAAAGTAGAAGATGCTATTGAAGATATACGAAATGGTAAGCTTGTAATAGTCGTCGACGATGAAGACCGTGAAAACGAAGGAGATTTTATAACTGCCGCTAAGGTAGTAACTCCTGAAATCATTAATTTCATGGCAACCTATGGAAGGGGGCTGATTTGTGCACCTTTAGTGGAAGACCGTTGTGATGAATTAAATTTGGAACTAATGGTCGGCAGAAACACTTCACTGCACGAAACCCCTTTTACAGTTTCTGTAGATTTGATTGGTTACGGCTGCACAACCGGAATTTCAGCAACTGACAGAGCTAAAACCGTACAAGCTTTGATAGACCCTAATATCAAACCGGAAGAATTGGGGAAACCCGGTCATATTTTTCCGCTAAAAGCAAAAAGAGGCGGCGTTTTAAGAAGAGCAGGACATACGGAAGCAGCTATTGACCTCGCTCGTTTAGCCGGGTTTGAGCCGGCTGCGGTTTTGGTGGAAATCATGAACGAAGATGGCAGCATGGCAAGAATACCGGAACTACAGGTAATTGCTCAAAAACATAATCTCAAGCTAATTTCCATAAAGGATCTAATTACTTACAGACTTGAAAATGAAACTCTCATAAAAAGAGAAGTAAGTGTAAAAATGCCTACCAAATACGGAATTTTCGATTTAGTTGCCTACTCACAGCTGACGACCGGCGAGAATCACCTGGCCTTAGTAAAAGGCAGCTGGGAAGAAGATGAAGCTGTAATGGTCAGAGTTCACTCTTCCTGCATGACAGGCGATATTTTGGGTTCTCTCAGATGTGACTGCGGAGATCAGCTTCAGGCTGCTATGAAAAAAGTGGAAGAAGAAGGAAAAGGTGTTGTTTTATATATGAATCAGGAAGGTCGCGGGATTGGCCTGCTCAATAAATTAAAAGCTTATAAACTCCAGGAAGAAGGGAAAGATACAGTAGAAGCAAACCTTATGCTTGGCTTTAAAATGGATCAAAGAGACTATGGAATTGGGGCTCAGATTCTAAGAGACTTAAGTATCTCTAAGATTAAATTACTTTCCAATAATCCCAAAAAGAGAGCAGGACTCATTGGTTACGGACTCGAAATTGTCGAAAATATAAATATGGAAGTTGAACCCAACTGCCACAATGAGTTTTATCTGAAAACGAAAAGGGATAAAATGCAGCACGATATTTTAAAAGGCCATAAATAATTCTAATGGATACTGTGCATAAAAAATATATGCAAAGGTGTATCCAGTTGGCTGAAAATGCAGCCGGACAAACCTACCCAAATCCATTGGTTGGTTCTGTAATAGTTCATGATGACAAAATTATCGGAGAAGGATTTCATAAAAAAGCAGGCCTTCCTCACGCTGAGGTTGAAGCCTATAATTCTGTGCCCGAAGACAAAAGAAAACTCATACCCGAGTCTACCATTTATGTGAATTTAGAACCTTGCAGTCACTATGGAAAAACTCCGCCATGCAGTGACTTGATTATTGAAAAAAAGTTCAGGCGGGTAGTTGCAGGTGGACTGGATCCAAATCCAATAGTGAGTGGGAAAGGCCTTAAAAAAATAGAAAATGCCGGCATAGAAACCATCTATGGCATTTTAGAAAATGAATGTCGCTTTCTAAACAGAAGATTTTATACTTTTTTTGAAAAGAAAAGACCATTTATCATTTTAAAATGGGCCCAAACTCAAAATGCTTACTTCTGCCCTATCGGCTCTGAAAAAAAATGGATAACCAATAAATTTGCAGATATCCAAACCCACCTGTGGAGAAGCCGGGAAAATGCAATTTTAGTTGGTTCAAATACGGTTTTGATTGATAATCCCGGATTAAATGTCAGACATGTGGAAGGGAAAGACCCTATCCGAATAATTTTTGATCCGGAAAATAGCATTCCCAATAGTCATCCTATCTTAAACCATAATAGCAAACTCATCATTTTTAATCATCTCAAAAATAATACACAGGATAATATAACTTATTTCAAAATTGATTCTAAAGAAAACTTTATAGATAAAGCACTCGAACATTTGTATTCAGAAGGCATACAATCCATTCTGGTTGAAGGCGGCAAGTTTACTTTGGATAAGTTTATTGACAACAATTTGTGGGATGAAGCGAGAATTTGGATTGGTGACAGCAATTGGGATGATGGAATCCCGGCACCATCCTTAAATCAGAAAACTAAATATTCAACTGACATAAAAGGAAATACATTACAGTATTTTTTCAATACTCTAAATGATAATAATTTTTAAACACAATTTGATGTTTTATCATTAAATCTGTTATAATAATTGAAATAAGTAAATTATACATTTATATTTGTTTTATTCTAAAAATAAAACAAGATGTCTGCCCACCAAAAAATATACAGAATTTTCAATGTTATTAGTCGTTTGCGTTCCCCAATTGGTTGTTCAAAGGAAAGAATGGCTGCCGATTTTGATGTTAATGTACGAACTATTGAAAGATATTTTGAATTGCTGAGAGATATCGGATTTAATATCGAAAAAAAAGGTCCCCGGTTTTTCATCAACAAATTGGCTAATGAAAACCTAAAATATGAGAACTTTATCATTTTTAGTCTGGAAGAAGCCTCTTTAGTTAAAGAATGTTTGCTGAATCACTCAGGGCAATCCGTTTTTAAAAACAGCTTACTGCAAAAACTCTATGCTCTAACTGAAATAGATGAAATAACAGATGAATTTTATCTTTTAAACATTAGTAAAAACATCAGTGAGATTCGAAACGCTATTAAAGAGAAAAAGCAAATTATACTTAAAAACTACACTTCAGTAAATAGTGAATCAGAAAAAGATCGCTGTGTTGAGCCTATACGGTTGATTCAATATTGCAGATATTTATTGGCTTTTGAACCGGAAAGCAATAGTGTGAAACAGTTTAAAATCGAACGCATTCAAAGAGTTGAAAATACCGGTAAAAATTGGACTAATGAAAAAAATCATCAAACTCTGGAAACTGACATTTTTGGGATGAACGGAGAAAAGAGTTATCAAATTCAATTGAAACTTAGTTTACGTGCTTACAGTCTCTTAACCGAAGAATTTCCGGGCTCTGAAAGGTATATAAAAAGATCTAAAAAAAATATTTACTTTACTCCTACCGTAAACTCTTTTAAAGGCATTGGCAGATTTACATTAGGCCTGATCGATGAGATTGAAGTAATAGAATCCGATGAATTTAAAAATTACCTTTCAGAAAAATTAAAAAAAGTTTTATAACGACACTAGTTGTCGCAGGCATAGTTGAACTTTGTATTTATAAGTAAACAAAGCACTTAAGAATATAAATTTCAAGCATGTATTTTTTTTAAACACAACTGAAAACCAAGATTGTTTTGTTTGTTAAACCTGTTAGCTTGTCTGTGTCATTCTACCCTTATCCGGTTCCTTTTTGGCGCAGGCAACTAACAGGCTATTTTATCAGAAAAACTAATGATTCTTAATCAGAAATTCCAAAGTATTTTGACCATCAGCATAATCATCCAGCTCAGGAAATTGGGTTTTCCCAAATGAAATTGCAAGTTTTTTTTCACGTAAAATCTCATTTTCACCGGCTATACATTGTATTCCATCTTTAAAATTATTCAGCATTTCTATTCCGTGCTCTATATTCTTATACTTTTGATAATGTAAGCAAGAAACAGGTGATGAAAGAGAAGCATCTTCATAAAGAATTAAAAAATCAGATACCAAATGCTCCCGTTTACTCAATAACAGTAAAGAGCGGTGATAATCAAAATTATTAAGATATCCTGTATGTTGTGAAAGCTTATATTTATCCTCCCAAATATCCAGCAACTTAGTTACATCATAGTCTTCCGGAATTAAGACATTTGTGATATTCCGGCAACCCAGACCAAAATACGTAAATACATCATCCGACAGTAATTTCAGCTGCTCATCGCTTTCAGTTCCATCTAAAAAAGCTACAGAATTTCTGTTTTTGCGCAAAATGTGAGGGTACTTGGAAAAATAATATTCAAAATACCTGTGTGTATTGTCATCACCCGTAGCTATAATAGCATCAGGGGAACTAATCCTTTCTGAGAAATGAATATAATCTGCAATCTCACTATTTTGAGATTTTAGAAAATCATTAATAATCGGCCATAAAAACTTATCCTTTGAGGACATTTTAATTACTGAAGTATAATTAGCGATAAAACCGGCTAAAAAATCATGAAAACCGACCAAAGGAATATTCCCTGCCATTATCAGGGCTAACTTTTTAGACGGCTTTTCATTTGGTATTTTATCCTTAAAACTATCAGTCCATTTCAGTAATGCATCCTCATTCAGGAATTTTTGGGCTATATGCCCCAGAGAACGGTTTACATTATCTTCAGTGAACCATTTATTATGCTCACCGGCTAAACGAATCCCTTCTTTTAAGACAGCAGGTTTTTCTTCTAAAAAAGCTCTCAGATTACCGAGCAATTCAATTTTTTCTTTCAAATCCATTTTGCAAAAATACAAAAAAGTGCCTGCAAAAATTCAGAAAATTAAACTCAAACATAAAAAGCGTTGTTACGTATTTAATGATTGCATTTTATTAATTTTGCAACATGTTTTTTTAACTAAAATCTATTTGTATGGCTATAATGATAACTGATGAATGTATAAATTGCGGAGCATGCGAACCGGAATGTCCGAATAATGCAATTTACGAAGGCGGAGTTGAGTGGGCAATGTCTGACGGAACGACAGTAAGTGGAACCGTTAAATTAAAAGACGGCTCTGAAGTAGATGTGAATGAACGATTTGACCCGATAGCGGAAGACTATTACTTTATTGTGCCGGATAAGTGTACAGAATGCGTAGGTTTTCACGAAGAACCTCAATGTGCCGCTGTATGTCCTGTTGATTGTTGCGTTCCTGATCCGGATAATGTGGATAGTGAAGAAGAGCTACTTGCTCGCAAAGAAAAAATGCATTTATAATCCATTTCAACTTTTTCTAATAGCGGATACTTTTGGTAATTCTTTAGTGTCCGCTATTTTTTTTGCCTTAAATGATGCAATTTCAGTATTGCTGCCACACTTATAGCATCTGTAATTTCTCCCTTCATTACCATTTCAAAAGCTTTAGAAAAATGCACTTTTTTAAGTTGCAATTCCTCCGTTTCCTCTTGTTCAATCTCCCCTACTTTTTGAAAATCTTCAGCTATAAAAACAATTGCTTTTTCATCGGTTATGCAATTAGAAGTATGCAAATCCATTAATTGAGTATATTTAGCCGCAATAATTCCGGTTTCTTCTCTAAGCTCACGCTTTGCTGCATCCAGCACATCTTCCCCTATCGGGCAACCTCCTTCAGGAATTTCCCATGAATATTGATTCAGGGGATAGCGATATTGACCGACCAAATAAATATTATCATCACTATCCAGAGGTACTACGCCTACAGCAACACTTTTTACCATTACAACACCATAAATGCCGGGCTTCCCTGCCGGGTTTAGTACCTTATCTTCACGCAAACGAATCCAGTTATTGTCATAATGCACCGAACTGTCTAATAGTGTCCACGGATTTTTTACCTTACTTTCCTTCATTTAAAATTTTTTTGATTTGCTCTACCCCTTCCGTAGCTGATTTTTTAATAAAATGAATATTATCAAGACCATGTACAGGAGGCGATGTGGGGTCAACAATATACACAGGCACGCCCGGCCTGGCATAATTCACAAGGCCGGCTGCAGGATATACCTGCAAAGAGGTTCCTATTACTATCACTATATCAGCTGAAGGCATCAAATCCATGGCTTTATATATCATAGGGACTGCCTCTCCAAACCAAACGATATGCGGACGTAACTGACTGCCTTCCGGACATAGATTACCGGTTACCAAGTCTTTTTCCCAATCATAAATTAAATTCTCATTGCCGGTGCTTCTTACTTTGAGCAATTCACCATGCAAATGAATAATATTCGTTGAACCGGCTCTTTCATGTAAATCATCAACATTTTGTGTAATTACCGTGACATCATAATTTTTTTCCAGATCGGCAATGAATGTGTGCGCTTTGTTGGGCTTAACTTCTTTAAGTTGTTTTCTACGCATATTATAAAAATCAAGCACCAAATCCTGATTCATTTGCCAGGCTTCAGGGGTTGCTACATCCTCTATTCTATAATTTTCCCATAAACCTCCGCTGTCTCTGAATGTAGACAAACCGCTTTCTGCACTAATACCGGCACCACTTAAAACAATTATTCTTTTTTTGGTCATAGATTTTTGCTATTGAAGTTTGATATATTTTACGGCTTCTAATTCTATGCCTCTAAAACCGTCTTCCACATTTACTTTCATGCTTAACTCAACTACTCCCGCTTGTCCTCTTCTTGTATTATATTCCCAAACATGCCAACCTATTTCGTCAGACTGACTTCTGCCGTATTTACGTGTGAAATATTCATAGACATCCTTTTCAATTGTCTGTATCATTTCGAGGTTATTCAAAGAATAGAAAGCCGTTATCATATCCAATTCACCGGCACCGTTAAAAAAATACTGTATATCCAAAAAATCATTTGTAGATGCTCCTTCCGGCCTGTCAATATAATGTAAAAAATCATTGTCCTCATCCAATAGCTCACCATATTCTGCCTCTTTAACTTCTTCTATAGATACATCAAACTCAATACCTCTGAACACTCCGGATCTGTCACCTATAAATGCTTGAGAAACCGGATCCATTCGCTCAAAATAATTGCATGATACGAAAAAGATAAGTGACAATAGAAATACATATTTTACATTATTCATGATGCATTTTTTAATAAAATTAGTTACTAATTTACAGATTGAAAGTCATTTTTTGAAAACTAACACTAACTAACTGACAATTCAAACGTGAAAGTACTATAGTTAGATTTATTTTCAACAGGCTTTTTTCTAAAAATATCAAAAAAAATAGACAAAAAACATGCTAAAAGTAGAATTATAAAGCGTTTATTAAAAAAAAAGCCTGAAAGAAATCTTTCAGGCTTTAATTGTGCTTAGTTTAAAAACTTAGTTTTTATTTAAAAGAACTTTTCTAGAAAGTTTATATTTTCCTGTTTTTTCGTCAATATCAAGCAATTTTACATTCACCTGATCTCCGATATTTAAGACTTCTTCAACTTTCTCTAAGCGTTTCCACTCTATCTCAGAAATGTGAAGTAATCCTTCTTTACCGGGTAAAAATTCAACAAAAGCTCCGTAAGGCATAATCGTTTTTACCGTTGCTTCATAGACTTCTCCAATTTCCGGCATAGTTGTAATACCTTTAATCATACTCATTGCCTTATCAATCGCTGCTTTATCTGAAGAAACTATTTCAATAATACCCACATCACCTTTTTCTTCGATAGTAATTATTGCTTTAGACTGCTTTTGAATTTCCTGTATAACCTTACCGCCCGGTCCTATTACCGCTCCAATAAACTCTTTAGGAATACTGGTTTTGACAATTCTCGGTGCATGAGGTTTGTAATCTTCACGCGGCTCATGAATTAATGTGTTCATTTCGTTAAGAATATGAAGTCTGCCTTCTCTTGCCTGATGTAAAGCTTCTTTTAATACATTAAAATCAAGGCTTTTCAATTTAATATCCATCTGACATGCAGTAATTCCCTGCTCTGTACCGGTAACTTTAAAATCCATATCTCCAAGATGATCCTCATCTCCTAAAATATCGGATAAAACCATATATCGGTTGCCATCAGAAATTAATCCCATAGCTATACCTGAAACAGGAGCTTTTACTTTCACACCGGCATCCATTAAGGCAAGTGAACCGGCACATACTGTAGCCATAGATGATGAACCGTTAGATTCAAGGATATCAGAAACGATACGAACAGTATAAGGATTCGTTTCGCTATCGGGTAATACTTTTTTCAATGCTCTTAAAGCAAGATTTCCGTGTCCTACTTCTCTTCTTCCGACACCTCTGTAAGGTCTTGCATCACCGGTACTGTATGGAGGGAAATTATAGTGAAGCATAAAGTCGAGTGTACCACTGGTAGTAGCTCCATCAACCATTTGCTCATCCATTTTTGTTCCTAATGTTACGGTTGTAAGTGATTGCGTTTCTCCTCTTGTGAAAATACTTGAACCATGCGCTGACGGCAAATAATCTATTTCACACCAGATTGGGCGAATTTCATTATTCTTACGACCATCTAAACGAATTTTATCACTTAATGCAACTTCTCTGATTGCTTTTTTTGATATTGAACCAAAATATTGATTTATCATAAAAGCCTTTTCCTCTTTTTCTTCCTCTGATAAGGTTTCCAAAAGGGCTTCTTTCACTGCTTTAAAATCGTCAGCACGCTGAAGCTTATCGGCATTTTGCTTTCTGGCGACTTCCTGAATTTTATCAAAACAAAAATCTTCTATTCGCTGCTTTAATTCTTCATCATGATTTTCATGAGAATATTCTCTTTTTTGAACATTTAGCATAGCTACCAACTCATTTTGCTTGGTACACTGTAGTTTAATAGCCTCATGCCCTACCTCTATGGCCTTAATCATTTCTTCTTCAGAACATTCATTCATCTCACCTTCTACCATGATTATACTCTCTAATGTTCCTGCCATAAGCATATCAATATCAGCTCTTTCTAAATCCGTTTTTCCGGGATTCACAACATATTCACCATCAATTCTGGCTACTCTTGCTTCTGAAATTGGACCGTTAAAAGGGATATCAGAAACTGAAATAGCTGCACTAGCAGCCAAACCGGCCAAAGCATCCGGCATATCATCATTTCCTAAAGAAATAAGATTAATATTCAAAAAAGTATCTGCATGATAATCATCAGGCAACATTGGTCGAATAGCTCTGTCTACTAAACGGCTGATTAAAATCTCATGCTCGGAAGGTCTTGCTTCTCTCTTAAAAAAACCACCGGGAAACTTTCCTGCTGATGCGTATTTCTCCTGATAATCTACTGTTAATGGAAGAAAATCTACATCTTCCTTAGCTTCTTTAGCGCTGACTACAGTTGCCAGTAACATAGTGTTACCCATTCTAACTACAACGGAACCATCAGCCTGCTTAGCTAACTTTCCCGTTTCAATTGTAATTTCCTTGCCATCCGGCATTTGGAAACTTATACTTGTTCCTAATTTATTCATTTATGATTATTTTGTAACTTAAAAAGCCCCCTAAGGCTTTTAATTTTTGGGGGCTTATCTTCTTAATTTTAAATCTTCGATTAACTTTCTGTAACCTTCCAGATTTCTTCTCTGAAGGTACTTTAGCAACCTTTTTCTCTTTCCAACCATCCGGTTCAGGGCTTGTGTGGTTGAAAAATCTTTACGATGTTTCTTCAAATGGTCTGTTAAGCTCGATATACGAAACGTTAATAAGGCAACCTGGCCTTCTACAGATCCTGTGTTCATTTCTGAACCACCGAAATCTTTAAAGATTTCTTGTTTTTTTTCTTTTGTTAAATATGACATTGTCTTTACTAATTTTCCTTTTTGTAAATCAGCCACAAAGTTAGCATTTTATCTTTTAATTTTATCATTTCTCTGCAAAAAATTATCTGCTGTTTCTGATTTTAACGGTAAAAAAGGCAAATTTAATTTGAATAAAGTGCACTTCGGAGATCAATTACCAAAATTCAATGCCCTTTTTTCAAACTATTTAGCAATCAAGATGTTTATATAAATAAAAATATGTTTGGATTATTTAAGAAAGACCCCCTAAAGAAATTAGAAAAAGATTATCTTGAGCTAATGGAAAAAGGCAGAGATGCTCAAAGAAATGGTGACCTCCATGCCTACGGAGATTATGTAGGAAAAGCTGAAGAAATAATGAAAAAAATTGAAGAGCTAAAGAAAAAAGGCGAGTCTTAGCCTTACATTCTTTTATTTTATGTTATTTCTTCTATTTTTGTAAAAAAATTAAATAAACAAAGTTAAACTATGATTCACGAACAACTATTAAAGTTAAAAAGCTATAAATCTTATCCGTGCGTTTCAATTCTATTACCGACCAGCCGGACTTTTCCCGATTTCAAAAAAGATGAAATTGTTATTAAAAACCTTTTGAAAGATGCCGAAAGCAGACTTTTAGATAAGTTTCACAAAAGAGAAATTCAAAGCATTTTGGATAAAATGGAAAACTTCCAGAAAGAAATAGATTATAAACACCTACTCGACGGAATGGGTATTTTTATATCTAATGAAACGCTGGAAATTGTTTATATGCCTTTCCGGGTTGAAAAAAATGTAGTTATAGATGAATCTTTTCAGGTGAGGGATATCGTTCATACTTTAAACAGAATGTATCATTATGCGGCTGTGGTTATAAGTGATAAAAAGACTAAGGTTTATGAAGGCTATAACAGTAGTCTTTCTGAGATGGAATTGGAAGACTTTCCGGTAGGAATAGATGATTTGGCAAACCACGATTCAAGCTTTGGAGACCCCAGAGCCAGAGATAAAAGTTCATTTGATGAAAAAAACAGACTTAAATTAGTTACTTTCATTGATGATGCTCTGACAAAACACGTTAGTCAGGATTTACCTTTAGTAATTATAGGTGTTGATAAACAAGTAGGTTTTTTCAAGAAAATTACTAAAAATGAAAGCCATATTTTATTTTATATCACAGGAAGTTATGATTACGCTACTCCTCACGAATTAAATAAAGTGATTTACCCTCATTTAGAAGAACATATCAAAAAAGAAAAGGAAAGCTTACTTGGTTTACTTTCAGAAGCGGTTAGCAGAGGTACATATACTTCCGGCATCAGTCAGGTTTGGAGAAAAGCGCATGAAGGCAGAATTCGCACCCTGATTGTTGAAGATAACTTTTCTGTTGGTGCGGACCTGGAAGAAGGCGGTTTGAGTATAAGCCTGAATTCAAACAAAGACAGAAAGTCCCATATAGAAGATGCTGTGGATGATGTAGCAGAAATGGTCATCTTAAAAGGCGGTAATGTCCGTTTTGTAAAAGAAGGCTCATTAGAAAAGCATGATCGTATTGCTTCTATTAACAGATATTAATATTTAGCCTGACAGGCATGTCGCAAAACTTTATTACGATAGAAATTGCCGGGCAACAGCTAAACTTGTTGCCCGAAAAGGCAATTTTTCGTCCGTCAGATAAATCACTTATACTTTCAGATGTGCATTTGGGGAAATCTGCTCATTTTAGAAAAGCAGGCGTACCTTTACCGCAACAAGCTGATTATGAAAATTTAAATCGTTTAGAAACGCTAATTGACAAATTTGAAGTGAAAAAAGTAATCGTTAACGGAGACTTATTTCATTCTTTTTACAATAGCTTTGCCTCTTTCTTTCTGGAATGGAGAATCAAAATTCCGATACCCATGTTACTTATCACCGGCAATCACGACTTAATGCCGGATAGTTTTTACAAAGATGCAAATATAGAATTAAGCAAAAATCCTTTTGTTGATGAGCCTTTTATTTTTTCTCATGAACCGGATTCCATAGAAGATCAATTGGATTATTATGCCTTTTACGGACATATACATCCCGGCATAAGGCTTCATGGTCCGGGCAGACAAAGTCTGAAACTCCCTGTATTTTATTTTACAGAAAAATATGCTCTTTTACCGGCATTTGGTTCCTTCACAGGACTGGCTTTTATAAAACCGGTTAAAAACTCCAGAGTATTTGTATGCCTTAAAAATGAAGTTTCGGAAGTGAAAAGTTAATAAGAAAAATTACCTGCTGAGTTCAGAGGCTTTTGAGACCGGTTTTTTATTTAAAAGATAAAAATGAAGAATACCTTTCAAATATCCGCTTCCGTAAGAAAAATGCAAAATGAAAAAAGCAGCCATTATACCAATCATATCTTTAATTACAGTAGATTTCCTATAAGCTGAGTAAAAAGAACCCATGAGATACAAAAGCATAAAACCAATGTAAATAAAAATAAATTTAACATTCAGCAAAGCCGGCAACCAGGCGGTAAACAAAAATAAAACAAAGGCGGCCGGCACTAATTGTCTGAGAGTAGTAATTGTCTTATGTTTTTTATTTACAAACACTTTCCAGTAGCCATATTGAAAATATTGTTTATAAAGCTTACTGAATGATGCTCTTACATAATATTTTGATTGTATTTGTGCCGAAAGGTAAATCTTGAATCCGGAATTTATCAACCTGAAATTGAATTCATCATCCTGATTTCGAACCAGCGATTCATCAAATAAGCCTATTTTTTCAAAAACCACCCTTTTATACATGCCGAAAGCCACCGTGTCAACATAACCTTCTTTTGTACCGGTTCTGAAATAAGCGGTGCCTACTCCAAAAGGCGATGACATAGCCGCAGCAATTATAGCTGTTTTAGCATCTTCATTTACATTTTCTATTATTCCACCGGCACAGCCTATTTTATCGTCCAATTCAAAAACTTCTACAGATTTTTTAATAAAATTTTTATCTACTGCTGCATGGGCTCCCAAAATCACGACAAAATCTGTTTCAGACATTGTAATTCCTGCATTCAAAGCATGGGGAGTCGTTAAGTGAGGATTGTCTATCAATTGTATAAATGGATATTTCTCTTCATACTGAGCAACAATTTTTCGGGTATCATCATCACTTCTGCCATCACATACGTAAATCTCCAATTGACTCAAATCAAAGTCACTTTGAATTAATGAATCCAAACATTTTCCAATATACTTTTCTTCGTTTCTGCAGGGTATAACAACTGCAACGCTTTTTTGCGAAAAAGGCTCCATAGTTAATCTTTTAATCCCGCATATAAATGCCTTAATTTTTCAGCTTGTGTAGACCAGTTCAGTTCAGTTTCTATAGCTTTTATCCCGTTTAAAGCCATTTCCCGGCAAAGCTGAGGATTTTCCAGTAAATATTTAATTTTTTCGCGAATATCTTCCGGTTTAAGGGGGTCTGCTGTCAATCCACACTCGTATTTTTTCAGAATTTCTTTCCACATTGGAAAATCTGATGCTAAAACAACTAAACCGGCTGACATATATTCAAACATTTTTACCGGTAAGGCTTCCTTATATTTTTCTGTGGGATGTAACATCACCAAACCTATACTGCTTTTACTGTAAATTTTTTGAACTTCTTCAGGTCCTACAAAGCCATATTCTGCAACCTTTTTCCAGCCCGATAAATTAACTAACTCATCCCGGAATGAAAGCGGCGAATAGGCTCCGGCTAAATGAAATTCTACTTCCATTGAACCCACAGCTTCCACCATTTCCCTAATTCCCCGAATTTTGGTTAATCCACCTACATAACATAGCGAATTTTGATTTTTTTCTGCAAAGTCTGTGTTTTTAAACATTCCTTTTATTGGATAATTATAGGTCAAAATCGTTTTTTCCTTTTGATATTTTTGAAATCTCAGATAAGGAGCTTCATCTGCTGTCACAATTCCACTAAACTTTTGAGCAGCATGTTTTTCAATTTTTGTAACTAAGCCTGAAACGGTTTTCCTTAAAAATGAGGGGATCCAATGTTTACTTAAAACTTGTTTTGGCAAATCTTCATGAACATCATAAATTACTTTTTTACCTTTTTTTTGCAATTTTAAAGCATATGGAAGTAATTCCGGGTCATGAAAATGATAGATATCTGCATTTACCTTTTTTGCTTTTTTATAAACCTCATAGGTGCTAAACAACATTCTGCTGAATCGACCGGCCCTCTTTTTGCCTGCATCTATTATTTGAATGCCTTTGTCAAATTCATCTCCCAGACCATCAGCTACAATTAAATAAACCTCATACCACTGAGAAAGACTTACACAGTTTTTATAAAAAATCCTGTTGTCTTTTCTGGGATGAGCTGATGTAAGGTGACATACTTTCACACTATAATTTTTACTATCCAAAATCCTTAATCAATCTATCCCCTATTTAACTTTTTCCTTGAATCTGCTTAAAAAGTTATTTGAGGAGCTTTTGCTACCTTCCATAAAAGCTATGATTGCAGCAAAGGTAAAAAAATCACGTATCTCAACAATTGATGAGGATTTCATAGCATTTAGAAATAAAAATAATGCACATAAAATAAAAAGCATCAATACAAACTTATTTTGCTTTACTTTTATAAATATAAGAGCTATAAAAGCTAAAAAAATTATCAACCCAATTATCCCCAACTCATATAATATTTCCAACAAAATATTATGAGGATAATCCAACAAATCTTCACCACAACAATAATACGCATAGGTTCCAAATCCTTTGCCAATCATGAAATTGCTAAAACTTTCAGTACTTACTTCAATTACATGCTGAATATGCCATACCCGTGAAAAAACAGACCGATTCATTGAACTTGATATAAGCTTTTCCCCTGTCTCCACTGCAGCTTCTTCATCTCTTTTTTCCTGTAGATAACTGGCTATACTTTCAGGATTATCTTTTGTTCCAACAGCATCCAGGAGTAACAATGTTCTGTAATTTGCCCGGTCAAAAGTCCATTTTTTGTTTTCATCTATTTGAATAAAAATCAATAAGACTATCTGCAAAACAATGAGTGCCCCTACTTTTTTAGCAAGTAACGTAGTATTTAAGTAAGAAAATATTCTTTTTCGCTCTGCTATAATTAATATCAAAAAGACCGGCAGCAAAATAAAAACAGTTCCCCGGGCTGCCATATAGTAAATGATAAAAAAGAAATAGTACGAAACACAGACTGCCAGAATTTTATTTTTAAAATAATAAAGGCTTATCAAAGCTGCCACGCCCATTTTGAAAGACAATGCCAATCCAAAACCGACTAAGACAATATAGTTTAGATGAAATTGATCTTGCGGTAAATAATATTTTGCATTGGGAGACAACCAAAAATATACCTGTGAAAAAAGAAAAGAAAAAAGGATAAAAAGCTTTATAAATAGCTTAGCATTAAATTTCGTTCGAAAAAAAAGCAAACTTACCGGCAACATTATGGTAAGAAAGTAAAATGCTTTAACAAATGGGTAATTAATATCCGGTATATTGAGCAATGAAAATAATGCCCATAAATAAAATAAGACTAAAAGGCTGAAAATACTTAGTTTTAGCTTGTCTTTAAAAAAGTCAGTTAAATGATTTTTCTCAAAAATAAAATCTTTAGCGGCAGCTGCAAACATTAAAACTCCGGACAATAAAGTCAAGTCTATCGGTAACTGCAAACCTGCTGAAAGGAGCAGACTTTTTGCCAAACCGGAAAACAAATAAATTATAAGCAGAATTTCAAACATTATCTATGAGCCCGAAGATGCCTTTATGATTTTTTTATAAATATCTTTCCTTTTCCTCCATCTAAAATCATTCAAATTGCTATTATGCCAAAGGAGTACAAAGTTACCATTATACTTTTTAATCCGCTTAATGATATCCATAATATTTCTTAAAAACATATCGTTCTTTTTTGCATGCTTATCTACTGCTACTTCCATAACATGAAGGCTGTATTCCTCTATATTTAATGTACGCCTTTCTAAAACATCAAATGGTTTATAGGGATAGCAAACGCCTGTTCTGAAACCCGGGAGAGATGAAAATCCTACTCCCATATGCTTTTTCAGTCCTGCTTCCTCCCAAATTCTCCAGGTATATGGAATGGAAAACCGCAAAAAATGTTGTCTCCCACTATCAATTTTACTTTCAGCGGGCTTTGCTTTACTTAATCTCTCTAACTCCTCCCTAAATTGCAGACGATTATTAAAAGCATCATAAGAAGGGTGAAATCCGATTTTGTGATTTCTATTATGAATTTTTTGGAGTAGCTCTTCAACTTCCGGGCTTCTGATATCAAACCAGACATCTTTCTCCCCTTTAAATCCGGGTAGAATATTAAATGTGGACACTAAATTATTCTGTTCTGAAATATCCATCAAAAAATCAAAAGTGTCATAAGGGTCTTTTCCGCTAAAAAGCTTTTCGAGATATAAAAAGACATCCTGAAAAAATAAATAGGGTGACTTTCTGGACAAGAGATTGCCGGCACTAATGCGAAGGAACCTGTTAAAATCATCAAATTTTTGAAAAAAATCTACATCATGGGTAATATGTGATTCAAAGGTTCTGGCTTTCCTTTCTCCGTTATAACCTGCTTCCAGCAACAGATCCCATAAAAACTCAACATAAGTATTAACTATTGGTGTTTTATAAATATCGTTTTTAACCACAAACGACAACTTATCCGGAAAGCGACCATGTTCATCTTTTTCAGTAATCACGTTTTCTTCCCATCGGCTCAGCATAAAAAAAGCAGATGCAAAAATATCATATCCGCAATCTATATCTGCTTCTGTTGATTCCGGAGATTTATCAAAAAAATCTGCTCCAAAAACCAGGTTTAGCTGCTCGTTTGTTCTAAATGGATTATCAACTACTATAACCTTATCAGGGATTGCCGATTTATCCAGATAATCAGTATCATTCCAGAAGCCGGAGAAGAACTGCTCTCTTATACGAATTTTCTTTTTGTTTGGTAATTCTATGGTATAAAAAAAACGCTCCGGGTCGGTAACTGTCTTAATTTCAATACCTAAAAAATCCACAAGCATAGTGCGGATTATATATTCCTTTTCAGGCAAATTTCCCTCAGGTATTGTGATTTTAAGCATTTCGCAAAGTTAATCGTAAATTAAAAACTGTCATATTTATATGCAAATATTAAGGGGGAAAGCTTCGCAAAGTCCCAAGAGACCGAGAACCAAAGGGAAAGTAGGCAGTAGCAGTAGGCACTATGCAGTCAATGGAAAAATTATGATGGCAAATGGCAAATGTGGTGGAGCTTCCTCCTGTTGGCATCGCCGCTGCCTGAGCGGCCTGTACAGAGCGGAGTCGTAGTAAGTCGAAGGCAGTACTTAGTAATAAGAATATCGCATTCGCGTCTCGCGAGCGTAAGTGTTGAGTAGCCTCCGACTGGCATTCAATGTTCTAAGGCTATTTCTTAAGTTAGATTTTTCATAATTTCAAGTCCGCTGACTTCGACACGCTCAGCCACCTATCTACCTTTCAATAAACTGTTTAAACCTGCCCCCAATCAGGAGATTGTCACACTTCAAGCATGCCCGCAAGGCTCCCCTTTTGAAGCTCACAATGACGGTGGGGAGTCAGGCTGTTCTCTGTCCATTTTCTGACATAAACAGTCATTCCCATTCAGAGATAAACCACTAATCCCTCTCTAGCAATAGAGAGGGTTCAGGGTGAGTAATATACAGAGCATAATGAGATTGCTACTCTTTGAATATCCCGGAACAAAGACTCAAAAGAGGAAAATGGAAAAAATTATGATGGCAAATGGCAAATGGATCTAAACTCTAATTGAAAGACCATAAAGCAGCCGTTTCGCAGAAGGCATGCGGCCTTTATTCCGGACTTGGGGTACCCGCTGCTTGAATCTTGCGTGAAAAATTTTACTGTTCGACGCAAGGAGTTTAAAATTTTTAGCAAGTGAAAGCTTAGCGGGTCAAGGAGGAATTCAGCCGCGATTTTTTTGTTGACCCTTTATTTCTAAAAAAAGGTTTAGGAAAGTATTTTTTAATGTAAAAACCCTCTCTGGTTTAAGCATCTTTATGACCATCATTTATCCGAGCGTCTCGCTGATTTTTTATCAAATATTCCATTTAATACTTGTGTGCCATATGCGACAGGGTGGCAAATGTCAAGCGAATAAAATCTCGTCATCACCATTACTCTTCAGACTTCTAAGAGCTTGATTCAATGCAAACTTTTTAATAAATCCTTTAATGGACAAATCTTCATCTAAACTTTCCCATCTAATTCCTATACCATCCTTGATTAAACGCCAATCTTCCAATTCAGCATTAGAAGCTGTTTTAAGTTTCGGATAATCTGAAAGGCGACCTTTCAATACATTTCCTGTATTAAACAGAATCAATAAAACATCTAATTCTTTATCGATTATTAATGTCTTAGCTCTTAATTTTTTCTCAAATATTAAACGGTCAAATGAATCATTTGAATGTTTATTTCTAATATTATTTGAAGTACTCATACCATGCTTCTTTTAATGTTTCCTGAAATTCTTCTACCAATTTAGCAATTTCTCTTCGTTGACGTATTGTAAAACCATAACTATAAACCTCTTCAATCGGTTCTAACCAATATTTAGCATTTCCTTCTGCCTTTTCTACGTGAATATGAACAGGTTCGTCATTCTCATTACTGTAAAAATAAAAACGGTATCCTTTTACTGTAATTACTGTAGGCATAACGATTATAAAACTACAACATTTTTCTTGTTTTCTTGATTCCACAAAAGTGATATTTTATTATGGAAATAAATTATACGCAACACCCTCTGTTCATAATCTCTCTCTAAGACCATTATTTATACTAGCGTCGCGCTCATTTTTTACCAAATATTCTTTTTACTGCTAATTTAAACTGATAAAATCATTTCAAACAGTCCTCATCGCTGTTTGGGATTTGTAATCAGTCACTGTTTGAGTTTTATTTTTTTAGCAAGTGAAAGCATAGCGGGTCAAGGAGGATAGCAAGACACAAGAGACCAAATTCCAAGAAGACTAAGATCCAAGTGAAAAGAAATGTAAAAATTATACCTGGAAATGGAAAATGTTGTGAGAAATCTCCCTATCAATACGGAGATGCTTCCTGACGTCAGCATGACAGAAAAGAGGAGGGTTTTACTATTTAAAAAAGGGTTAGAAGTGCTTGATAAAACTTTTGAAACCCCCTGCCCCAATCAGGAATTGTCACACTTCAAGCAAGCCCGCAAGGCTCCCCTTTTGAAGCTACCAATGACGGTGGGGAGTGAGGCTGTTCTTTGTCTATTTTCTGACATAAACAGTCATTCCCATTCAAAGATAAACCACTAATCCCTCTCTAGCAATAGAGAGGGTGCAGGGTGAGTCATATATAGAGCATAATGAGATTGCTACTCATTGAATATCCCGGAACAAAGACTCAAAAGAGGAAAATGTAAAAATTATGATTAAAAATGTGAAGGAGCTCTCACTTATAAACATCGCTGTTGCATATAAATAAACTGTTTCAATATTAATACTGAGATGCTTCCTGACAACAGCATGACAGAAAAGAAGGAAGGGGTTGCCTATTTTAGCGAGGGCAATACGGACAATAAAAGAAACAAAATTCCTTAAAATTGAGCTTTCTTTATTTCGAACCGATAAATCAATTTTGAAATTGTATTTTAGCAACGCCAAAAACCATATACATTAACCATGAATATTAATAAGAGCTTCTTCATTTTTTTTATACTCTTTCTCTCCTTTCACAAATTATATCCTAATCAATACAGCATTTCAATAAATCTTCCGCAACAATTGCTGGAAGAAAATATTAGTAAACATGCAATTTTTGATGTAAAAGAATTGCTTTTTGAAGCCTGTAACTGCGATATAAATTTTAACAATGAAACAGCCGACATAATCATAGAATTACCACATATTGACCTCAGCCTTATGGCTGAACCTAATCGTTTTTCTAAAAAAGCTGATTTCCCGTTTTATCACTTACCGGAACATGATTACAAATGGACATTACATCAAAATGAAAACCGGATATACCTTCAATTAGAAACTATTTCCTTTTCAGGTATCAGTAACGGACTTTACGGTCTTTTACAAGAAAAGCTGGGTTTTGCATTTATTCATGCCCGGCAAACTATAATTCCGGATCTCTCAAAATGGCCCTTAAAAACGGCTTTCACCTGGGAAGCTAAAGCCAGATTTGATAAAAGAGGTTTCCATTTACACACTATGCACCCGATTGAACTGGCAGAACCTCTTTTAGACCATACGTTTCCCGGTGGATTGGAAATGATAAAAGAATATCTGGAGTGGCTTGTGCGGAATAATCAGAATTATTTTGATTTTAACTTGCTCGAAAGCATTGATTTAGACTACTGGCCTCAATATGCCAAAGAGTTTGTCATTTATGGTCAGGAAAGAGGAATTATAATGGGGCTGGATGTTTCCCTACATATGATTCAACAAAAAGCATTTAAGCTATATAAAAACCCTCCCTCTTCCTTTAGAAGCCGCAGAAACCAAATCAGAAGAAATCTTGATAAATTATTTACGGCTCCGTGGGATTATATAAACATGGAGTTTTCAACTACAGAGTTTTCTACCGGAAATCAATATAGAAAAGAACAACTCAGGCTTTATATAATCGATTTACTGGAAGAAGAATATGATGCAATACTAACCGGTCGCGAGCATGTTGTTAAAAAAGATGAACTCATTTCAACGGGAAGCACATATACCCTGACTGATGAAGAGAAAGTAACAGATGCCAAGAGGCAAACCCTGGTTCACACCGTGATGTTCTATGCGCTTGAAGATGAAAGTGCACCTGTATATGAAAATGAAAATTTATCTCATATGCTGGACTTAATGAAAAAGGAAATGCAAGTGAGGGAAACCTGGTTTTATCCGGAATCTGCTTATTGGATAACTTTTGATAACTCTGTTCCAATGCTTCTGTTACCGTATCTTTCCGGTAGATTAAGAGACATTTTGCTTTGTCATAAACTTGGAGTGCCGGGTCATATAACTTTCTCATCCGGCTGGGAATGGGGTTATTGGTGGATTGACTGGAGTATTGCCCGCTGGAGCTGGGAACACACTTTTGATGAAAAAATTCAAGATACACATGCCTTACAGTATATAAATGATGTTTTTCAAAACGACAGTATTTTTACATTTTTCAATAAACAATTGGATTTACATGAATCTTATTTACTGGAAGATGAACTAATGCGCTACATGGCTGCTCAAACTGTCACTGATGAAATTCCACCTCCATTTAATAAAGAATTTCACCCCCGTCCAAGATGGCGATATAAAGATTTGTATAGAAAATCAGACAGTTTAACCTTAGATTCCTTAAAAACAGAAGGAATTATACCGCTACATGAATTTGGAGATGCCTCTTTAATCATTTCTGCTCAATATGAAAAGTACTTTGCCGATGATTCTATTCCTTTAATCCGGGATTTAAAAAAAGAACTTTATAATGCAATGGTAATAACTGCCTTGCGTGCTAAACACCGGGCAGCTACCTTGGAATACCTATCAGCAAAAAGACGCTCTAATATAGACAGAGACCGTGATTTTGATGAAAATAAATACCTGGAGGTTGCCGGGGAAATCAGAAGTTCCGCCCAGCATATAGTTGATGAAACGGAGTTGCTCTATCGCTATCCGGTTGAGCTTATTGCCAGACCTTATAAAGGACACACCGCTTACCCTTACGGATACCTTTACATACCATCAAAACTGCATTTTTGGGAAAGAGAAGAAGAACAGATAAGAAGAAACCGCTGGGGCCCTTTATTTATGAACATCTGGGACATATTGATGATAGGTGGCTTGAAAAATTGAAACTTTTCGATTAACTTTAGTATTAGCTGATAAATACAGCTATTTTATTTTTTGGCACTCAATTTGTCATTGAATACATAAATCTGACTTATGCTACGATTAATAATACTATATGCCGTCATCCTATCAGCAATCACAGCTAAAGGAGAAGACAAACCAACTGAAGTTAAAAATTTTGATCCGTCAAAATCTTACGAAATAGTTGAAACGGATACATTCAATGGAGAACAAATGCCAACTGTAAACTTAAATGAGGTACAGGTTGCGACTCTCCGCCATGGTGATGCGATGGCAACTCATCATTATAATCGTCTGCGAAGAAATCTGATGATAGTTTATCCCTATGCTAAATTAGCTGCCCAACTTTTAGATGAAATTGATAATGAAGTTGAACAGTTCACCCGTCGCAGGCATCAACGCAGATACATGCGTGAAAAACAACAGGAACTAAGAGATTCTTTTGAAGCTGAATTAAAAGAACTTACTGTTACTCAGGGGAAATTATTGGTAAAATTAATCAACCGGGAAACGGGAGATGATTGCTACCGACTGATACGTGAGTTGAGAAACCCTATACAGGCTGTTTTTTGGCAGAGTTTTGCAAGGTTTCATGGCTATGATTTAAAAGAGCCTTACATTGCAGAAGAAAATCAGGATATAGAAAGAATTCTAAAGCAACTGGAAGAAAGTAATTTCCCTACAGAAATCAGCAAACGTTAAAATATTTTCTGTTGAATTTCTGAGCTAGCTGAATAAGATTCTTATATTTGCACCAAAAAAAGTAATGTATTATACTAAAATAACTATCGTATTATTTGTTTCTGCCTTTCTCTTTGCTTGTTCTGGTTCTAAAGAAGTCGTTCAGGAAAGAACTTATGATATGGAGGATGAGAACCAAAAATTAGCCTATAGCATCGGCGTAAACATAGCAGAGAACTTAAGACTTCAGGGTGTTAACAATCTTGATATAGAAGCCTTTACAAAAGCTTTGGAAGATGTTTATCAAAATGACTCGCTATTGGTAACTGAAGAAGAAGCAAATGCTTTCATACAAGATTATTTTCAAAATTTAGCGCAAAGACAAGCAATTTCAAATTTACAAGAAGGACAAGCTTTTCTTGATTCGGTAGCAGCGGTAGAAGGTATAGTAAAGTTACAAAGTGGTTTACTTTATGAAGTCATAGAAATGGGTGACGGACCAAAACCCGGAATAAACGATCAGGTTAAAACACATTACCACGGTACATTAATAAACGGTGATGTTTTTGACAGTTCTGTAGAAAGAGGAGAGCCTGTTACATTTCCTTTAAACGGTGTTATTGCCGGTTGGACTGAAGCTCTACAATTAATGCCTGTTGGCTCAAAATGGAGATTATTCATACCTCCAACATTAGGATACGGAGAAAGAGGAACGGGTGGCGCAATCGGGCCAAACGAAACATTAGTTTTCGAAGTAGAACTGATTGAAATTAAATAATTTCCCGGTAAAACCTGAAAATCACTCAGGCAAAGAGCCAAATTTTCCAGCCTGAAAATCTTGATAAGCCTCTAGAATTTCACTTTTATTGTTCATGACGAAAGGCCCGCTTGCAAAAATGGACTCTTTCAATGGTTCACCGCTAATTACCAGAACTAAAGCTGCTGAATTTGCTTTTATCTTAACTTCTGTACCTTCATTTCGAAATAAGCAAAGATTATCTGTATCAACCTCAGTATCATTTTGCAAAAGGATGCTACCTTCAATGACCAATAAAGCTGAGTTAAAGCTTTCCGGGAGTGAAAAGTCTATTTCCTCTCCCCCGCTTATATGTAAATTATAGAGATTAACTGCTGAAAAAGTTTTTGCCGCTCCTTTTAAATTAAAAAATTCTCCGGAAATAACTTCGGCATGAGATTTTTTTCCTTCATAGAAATAAACAGGTATATCGCTTTTTCGAAAACCCTAATAAGATGGGCTTTCTGATTTGTATTTAGCCGGTAAATTTACCCAAAGTTGAACCATTTGAAAAGGCCCTCCTTTTTTAGAAAAGTTCTCTTCATGATATTCCTTATGTAAAATCCCTTTTGCCGCAGTCATCCACTGCACTCCACCTTCTTCTATTACTCCAGAATTACCGGTACTGTCATGATGGGCAATTTTTCCCTTATAAGCGATAATGACCGTTTCAAACCCTTTGTGAGGATGCACTCCGACTCCCCTTTGCTTTTTAGATGGAGGAAAATTATATAGTGAATTATAATCAAAAACGATGAAAGGATCCATGCGTTGCATTGGAATTGCACCGCCTCCGGGTATAAAATTATGTACCCTAAATCCGTCTCCTACAAAATGTGGTTTCGGCGGTTGAAATATCTTTTCAATTTTTTTTAATATCTTCATATTTTAAATCAACTTTTTTGGAAACAAAAAAATTAAATGCTAGTAAAGTAATTATCCTTATTAAATGCTTGCAAGACTGAACTATTTAAAGTTGGCATAGTTTTCGTTTATAGTTCATAACAGAGGAATGTTATTTTTTTATTCTTTTATAAATACTAATTAAAATTAGATAAAAAATAAAGAAATGCTTAAAATTGAAAATAACTATTCCCATTTTTATCAGCTTCTTTCAAGTAAAATTAAATAAATAAACATGAAGCCACTTTTATTAACTTTTTTTCTTTTTACATCCATTTTATTTTTAGATATAAAAATATTACCGGCTCAGTCATTAGAGAATATCTCATTAGCTATAGAAACAGCCAATGCCAGAGAGCTGTCCAGATACTTTGATAATAACGTAGAAGTTACTATTGTAAATAATGAAGGCATGTACAGCAAGGCACAAGCTGAATTGATTGTAAAGGATTTTTTCAGTAAAAATCCACCGAGTTCTTTCAGGATTATTCATCAGGGTTCTTCTGACAGAGGATCTATGTATGGAATAGGTACGCTGATCACCCCTCAAAAATCGTTTAGAACCTATCTTTATGTGAAAGAAAACAACGGCGGTTTTCTAATACAACAAATCCGATTCGAGGAAGATTAACAGAAGTTGTACAGTTTTTTAGTCAGACTTGTATTAAACAGCTACAAAACATCACCATGAGCTTATTCAATAAAATTTTATTTTCTGCCGGTGCCAAAAATTATTCTTTTGGATTATTAATTTTAAGAGTAGCTTTTGGCTTGGGTATGGCATGGCACGGACTGGGTAAATTAGACCGTATAGAAGGTTTCACTGAAGGTGTCGCCGCTATGGGTTTTCCCATGCCGGAGTTTTTTGCTTTAGCAGCTATCTTTTCTGAGTTAATCGGCGGGTTATTTTTAGCTTTGGGTTTTCTTTCCAGACCTTCAGCATTATTTATAGCTTTCACCATGTTTATAGCTGCTTTTATCAGACATGCTGATGATCCGTTTTCAGGTAAAGAAAAAGCATTGGCTTATTTAGTTGTAATGATTGTCTTATTCATTACCGGACCCGGAAAATATTCTGTAGATTATAAAATTTCCAACAGAAAATAATTTTTGTTACTTTTCATAGAGCTCAAAGGCTTTAGCCAATTCTATATATAACATAATAACTTCTTCCATAATTTCATCCGGAAAGTCATAATCGCTTTGGTGTAAAGGCGGTTGAGATTTCCCGGCACCCACTCCAAGTAATAAAATTTTATGCTTTTTTGCAAAAAAACCAAAGTCTTCAGACCAGCGAAAAGGACTTTGCGCTTCCTGAAAATCTTTATTTAGTTCTTCGCATGCAGCTTTAAGCTTTTCAAAAGCTTTATTGTCATTAGTTACGGCAGGAAACCATTCAGACCATTTAGTTTTTACCTTTAATTTATATTTTGAAGCTTCACTTTTAACCTTCTTTAAAGCAGCTTCTTTTAATTTATCGAGTCCTTTATCATCTGAGCTTCTGATTGTAAATGCCAGAGTAGCATCAGCCGGTATAGTGCCAAAGGATATATTCCCCATTTTTAAATGAATAAGTGTGTTTATATGAAAAGTACCTTTTTCTGCATCTATATCGTATTGCGGGAGCTTTTTGCTCAACCTCAATAAAGCTCTTAAAGGTGATTTTGACTCTCCCGGATGACCGGCATGCCCACTTTCTCCCTTAAGTGTAATCTTTAAACCTATAGAAGCCGCAGCAATTTCACCTTGTTTACAAACAACTTTTCCTTTTTTAACTCCCGGAAGATTATGTATCGCAAAAATAAAATCCGGAGCAAAATCTTTCAATTTATCATCTTCCATCATAGCTTCTGCTCCCTGTCCGTTCTCCTCTGCCGGTTGAAAAATAACGCTTAGCTTCCCTTTTTTAAGAGGATTCTCTCCTATGTGCTTGACCAGTCCCAGAACGATAGCCATATGTCCGTCGTGACCACATGAATGAGCAACACCTTCGTTTTTAGATTTATACTCAACTTTAGTGGTTTCTGTAATCGGCAACGCATCGAGCTCGGCTCTAAAAGCAATATGATTACCTTCCTTGCCGGTATCATATTCAGCCAATATCCCATTCCCACCGATTTTATCTGTTATTTTCCATTTTTTTCCACCAAGCTTATGAATTTGCTTTTTAATATACTTTGCCGTTTCAAATTCCTTATCTGATAATTCAGGGTTTTGGTGTAAATAATGCCTTATTTCAATAATTTCTTCCATTTTCTCTTTTTACTGACTGTTTTATTCTTCAATTTATTTAGGGAATATAAACAAATCATAGGGTGATGGACATATTTTTTTAAAAAAATCTACATCATTTTCAGAAATCACCCCCGGGAAGTCACCTTCATACGCTTGCAGGTCGGTTATTAGCTGAAAATGTAAATGAGGCGGCCACTCTCCATTTTCTGATTTATTACCAATATGAGCAAAAACCTCACCTTTTTTAAGCGATTGATTAACTTTTAACTTCTTCAGGCTTTCTTTACTTAAATGTCCGTATAAAGTATAAAAAGCTCTCTGACCTTCTGTCTGATGCTTCAAAATTATAGTTGGTCCGTAATTTCCTTTCCCTTTGTTATTTTTAAAACTATGTACAACGGCATCTAATGGAACGAAAACTTCAGTACCTTCATCTACCCAAACATCAATACCTATATGAATATTTCTAAAACTGTCCTTTTTACTTCCGAACAAATCACTTCTTTGATACCAGCTTCTTTTTTCAAAATACCCTCCAAATGCTATTTCAGCATCATTTAGTAATTTTTGATTCTTAATAAACGCAACGGCTTTATTTACTTTTTGATCTTCAGGTATTTCTGGATTTTGACTTAAAAAAGATTCTAAATCGATTTGTATTGACTTTTTTGAATCAAACAGGCCGGCGATAGGAGGAACAGCAATCCCTTTCAAATTTGTGAAATCCATTTTCAAAATTTAGGAAAGTAAATCACTCTACAACCTTTTCTATATAATAAGAATTCAATATTGCTAATGCGCCCATATACTTAAGTTCAAAAGCTATCAAATCACCCACTTTATAATTTTTAGGGTTTTTACCTAACTCTATAACTATCATATCAGAGCTGGCTCCACTAATTGAAATATTCTTATCCTTTGGTATTAAAAATTTGGGGTCTATATCTAACAGTCCAATATCAATTATAGCCCTATAGGAAGTTTTTCCATAAAGTTCAGGATTAATCTCCGCTTTATCTCCACTTGGATTTGTTCCCAATTCTCCGGATGGAAGTACCGGTTTTTCTGTCAATTCGATTATTTCAGTATATAATTGAAAAACGCCACCTTTCATTCCTTTAATAAGCTTATCTGTAAAAAGATTGATTCCAAAAAATAAGGTTTCCCCAACTCTAAAATGGTTAACCGCTTTGGGAAGCTGCTTTCTATATAAAAGAGGAATCATTACAGAAGTACCACCACTTACCCAGGGTATCTTAATATTGAATTTTGCTTCAATTATTTGTTTATATAACCCAAGCTGTATAAGCTTATCCTGTGAGGGCATTATCCCATGTAAACAGTTCAAATTCGTACCCAATCCAACAACTTCAATATTGGGGAGTTTAAAAATTTGCCCGTAAAAATCAACTAAATCATCCCCCATAACACCTTCTCTCAAGTCACCCATTTCAATCATAATGATGATTTTATGCTTTTTCTTTTGCTTTACTGCCTCTTTAGACAATAACTCTATGGTGTCAGACTCAGTGTTGAAACTCACATCCGCATACCGGATAATACTAGGTATACTTCTTTTGGGAGGTGGCTTTATATATACAGTCTGTACGTTTGGGTTCAGCTCTTTAACTTTTTTTAAATTACTGATTCTAGAATCATGAATCTCATTAATATTAAGGTTCATCAATTCCTTAATAAACAATTCATTTCCACAAAGTAATTTACTGACTACTCCCCAATCTATATTATATTCCTTGAATAAGTCATTCAAAAATAAATAATTATGACGAAGCCTGTCTTTGTATAATTTAACAAATGCCATTGAATACCTTATTTCGACTTTTCTTTAACTAAACGCATTTCCTGATACTTGGTAGTAAAGCCCATTTTTTCATATAAAAACCTGGCCGGGTTATCAGGCTCCACGTGAAGAGCAATGTTCCCCTGAGAGAATTTAATCGCCTTTTCCATTAATTGCTTACCTACTCCTCTACCCCGCATATCTCCATGTACTGAAATATAAACTAACAAATTTTCAGGAACATATCCCTCCATTCCTGTTTGCAGCATAACCACACAACCAACTATTTTATCATTTTCGCTGGCAACAACTACAAAACCGCCCTGATGGTGAAAATCACTCAAAGCATAATCAAGTGCTTTTCCAATATCTTCCTTGGTATCACCATACTCGTCTAAATGGTTATACAAAAAATCAACGATTTTCAGTCTCTCAAGAGTGGTAACTGTATCAATTGAACATAAAAGGTTATAATGTATTTCTGTTTCCATAATTTATATATTTTTATCTGTTTTTGTTTGGGAAAGTTAATGAAAAAATTACAAAAATTAATAAAGCAGCTGAAATTCCAAATATATTTGCGTCTAAACCAAAGGGTAAGTCCAGCTTAGAAAAAGACAAAATCAAGGTTGTAGCACCTCCACTAAGCATCGCTAAAAATGCACCTACAGCACTGCTTTTTTTCCAATACATAGCACCCACAACAGGCACTAATAAACCGGAAACCATAAATGCATAAGATAAAAGCATTAATTCCAGTACATTTGGAATGACACTTGCAATCAACAAAGCAATGACACCCAATACCAAAGTAGCAACCTGTGAAAGCTGATAAAACTCCGGAGAGTTTTCTTTTATATTGATAAACTTCTTTAGGATATCCGAAACGGTATTCCCGGATGAAGCAACCAAACAACTATCCGCCGTTGACATAATTGCCGAAAAATATGCCGCCAACATTAAACCCATCAAGCCGACAGGCAATACAGCCCTAAGCAGTAGAGGTAATCCCATTTCCACATCCATGCCCTCAACACCCAAAGCACTTTCAAATCCAAAAGGTGCAAACATATTTTGCTCAAACGCAACTCTGGCTAATAAACCTAGCGTTACACCCATAAATGCCATTATGGGCCATTCAAAAAGTCCGGCTATATACCATGCCTGCTTCGCCTCTTTTTCACTTCTGGATGCATAAATTCTCTGGTAAAGAGTCATGCCTACAAACCATATTGGTATAATTGTAACAGCCCAGTTCAAAAGTTGTTGCCAACTTATATTAGTTAAAGTAAAAAACTCAGGTGCAAGTACATTTTGAATACTTTCCCAGCCTCCTACTGCATAATAAGAAACCGGTATTCCAATAAAAATCAAACCTGATAATAAAAGTATCCACTGAGCAGTATCTGTATAAATAACGGCTTTTATACCACCCATAGCTGTATAAACTATAACAATAAATCCCATTATGTAAAGAGCAACATTTAAATCTAAACCTACAAAGCTGGCAGATGCTAATTTAGCACCGGCAAGCACCTGAGAGCTTGTAAAGCCTAAATAACCAACCGCAGAAATAATACCGGCTAATAAAGCTACCCGCGGACCATAGTAATGTCCAAAAACTTCGGGCAGGGTGAAAAGTTTCTTAATTTGTTCAATCTTTTTGACCTTAGGAATGAGAAAAACAGCACTAAGCCAGGCACCAACTAAGCCGGTAAATAACATCCAGGAACCACTTAAACCCATTACAAAACCTAAACCTCCCAATCCAATTGAGAATCCCCCGCCAACATCTGTAGCCACTACAGATAAACCAATATGCCACTTGCCTATGTTTCTGCCTCCAACATAATAATCTTCCTCGCTGGTGTTCTTACGCATAAAGTAATACCCTACGCCTAAAACAATTATCATATAAATAATAAAAATCGATAAATCAATGATGTGCATCTGAAGAATTAAAATTAGATTTTCACAAAACTAATTTTTTTTTGGCTTTTGAAAAGAATTTAATAAATTGTTTATCAATATTTTATAGTAAATCAAAAATTAATCTTTTGAAAATTACATAAACTGTAAATACATAGTTTTGCTATAACTATTTAACTTACAATAAAATACTCATAAGCTTTTGGAAGCATTGTTATATGAAATTTTCATTCTGAGAAAACTTAAAACAATTATTAAATCTATTATTATTTTTTATCCTCTTCCGATTTTTTGTTGATATCGGTATCTTCTTCAGAATCCGTTTCTGCCCCCTCCGGATCTGCAACCGGTTTTTCAATTATTTCGGTTTTGACTTTTTTAACTTTCTCCGGTCTTTTTTCACCTTTCCGACTTTTTTCCTCTACTACTTCACTCTTAACTTCTTTTTTCTCTTTCGGCCAAAAACTGGTACTGCCTGTTTTTTTAATCAAATAATAACCCGCTGAAATAGCAATAATCACAGATGAAATACCCAGAATTTCAAAGCCGGAATATTCTTCAAAATCAAGAACAATTACTTTTCTTGCAATGGCTATCAAAGCGACAAGCATTACTACTTCTACGTGAATTACATTTTCTTTAAAATACACTTTTATGGTATCCAGCAACTCAATTCCTATCAAAACCAATAAAAAGACACCAAAAATATTGAGCATATTATCTAAATCCAATATAATCGTGTCTTTCTCAGTATCCACCAAAGCTAAATAAACGGTATAAGCCAACTCTATAGTCGCTATTATCAGTAATAATGACATGATACCGATTAGGGTAATAATAATGCCTCTTTCTACAAATCTGACAAACTTTTTCAGCTTTTCCGGTGTACTTCCTTTACCTTCCGTATTACTATATTAATGCTTAAGATTAAGAAACTATTCTCTAAAAAATAAATCTTTTACCGAATATTTATACTTAAAAACAGATAAAAGCCCTTACATCACAAGTAGAAAAAAGTCTTTTAAGGTTATTGGAGGAATCGGGATGAAAGATAAAATGTGAAAACATAAATGAATAGCAAGATAGTGAATGAACAGATTAATTATTAAATTTGCGCATCAGATAAAATAAAATATCGCTAAACCACTTATCTTATTTAGGTAGTTTTAGCGATTATTGAATGTTAAAGTAAAAACACACAAAATATATGCTTGATTTTTTTGTAAAAGGTTTATCAAAATTATTTGGAAATAAATCAGAGAAAGATGTTAAGAAGATGCTTCCTATTGTTGAGAAAATCAATGAGGAATATAAAGCTTTAGAAAATATCAGTCATGATGAGTTAAGGAATAAAACTGTTGAATTCAGAAAGCGAATTGCAGACCACCTTCAAAATATTGATGATGAGATAAACAGATTAAAATCTGAGGCTGAAGATTCAGAAATTGACGAACTTGACAAAGAAGATATTTATAAAGAATTAGATAAACTCTATAAAGACAAAGACAAAGAACTGGAAGTAGTTTTAAAAGAGATTCTTCCGGAGGCTTTTGCAGTTGTGAAAGAAACAGCCAGCAGATTTTTAAAAAATCCCGAAATTGAATCTTCTGCCACAGACCTAGACCGTGAGCTTGCCGTAGATAAAGAGCACATTACAATAAAAGGTGATAAATCGATTTTTAGTAATCGGTGGAAAGCAGCAGGAAACGAATTGGAATGGAACATGCTCCACTATGACGTGCAGTTAATTGGTGGTATCGTCTTACACGAAGGAACTATAGCCGAGATGGCTACCGGTGAGGGTAAAACATTAGTTGCAACTCTGCCTGCCTATTTAAACGGACTATCCGGATTGGGAGTACATATAATCACAGTAAACGACTACCTGGCTAAAAGAGATTCTGAATGGATGGCTCCAATTTTTGAGTTTTTGGGACTAAGGGTAGATTGTATAGATAAATATCAGCCTCACTCTCCGGAAAGGCAAAAAGCCTATGCTGCCGATATTACTTATGGTACAAATAATGAATTCGGCTTCGATTATCTGAGAGATAATATGTCAAAAAATCCGGATGATTTGGTTCAAAAGAAACTGCACTTTGCCATGGTTGATGAGGTCGATTCGGTATTAATCGATGATGCCCGTACCCCTTTAATTATTTCAGGCCCGATTGAAAAAAGTGATGAGAAATTATTCTATGAATTGAAACCGAGAATAGAAAAACTGGTTGAAGCTCAAAAGAAAATTATACACGGTTTTATGCTGGAAGCAAAACGCCATATAGCTGAAAATAAAACTACCGAAAAAGACGGCGGACTTGCTCTCTTAAGATGCGCAAGAGGTTTGCCTAAATACAAACCCCTTATCAAATATTTAAGTGAACCGGGCAAAAGAAGTATACTTTTAAAAACAGAGAATTACTTCATGCAGGAACAGTCTAAAAATATGCCGCTTGTAGATGAGGAACTCTATTTTGTAATCGAAGAAAAAAACAATACAGTTGAATTAACTGAAAAAGGGATTGAACTGATTACCGGCGGTGGTGAAGATCCCGACTTTTTTATCATGCCGGATGTAGGTGGTGAAATTGCAGAACTTGAAAAATCCTCACTTTCAGCGGAAGAAAAACTTAAGAAAAAAGACAAACTGCTTCAGGATTTTGGTATAAAATCAGAACGCATTCACGCTGTTCAGCAATTGTTAAAGGCATATACTTTATTTGAGAAAGACGTTGAATATCTGGTATCAGACGGAAAAGTTAAAATCGTTGATGAGAACACCGGAAGGGTAATGGAAGGCAGAAGGTATTCCGACGGATTGCATCAGGCAATAGAATCAAAAGAAAGTGTTAAAGTTGAAGCCGCTTCTCAAACTTTTGCGACCGTTACTTTGCAAAACTTTTTCAGAATGTACCATAAACTATCCGGTATGACCGGTACCGCTGAAACTGAAGCGGGTGAGTTTTGGGAAATTTACAAACTGGATGTAGTTGTTATCCCGACAAACAAACCGATTCAAAGGGATGATATGCCGGATAAAATATATAAAACCACTAAAGAAAAGTTTAATGCCTTAATCGATGAAGCAAAGGAACTTCAGGAAATTGGAAGACCGGTACTTATAGGTACCACCTCAGTAGAGGTTTCTGAAGTATTAAGCCGAATGTTAAAATTGAGAGGTGTTAAACATAATGTTTTAAATGCAAAACAGCATGGTCGCGAAGCTGAAGTAGTTCAGGAAGCAGGCCTTCCGGGAGCTGTAACTATCGCCACCAACATGGCCGGTAGAGGTACCGACATTAAACTCGGGAAAGGAGTGAAAGAATCAGGTGGTTTAGCAATTCTTGGCTCAGAACGACATGAGTCCAGAAGAATTGACAGACAGTTGAGAGGTCGTGCAGGTAGACAGGGTGACCCCGGATCTTCAATCTTTTACGTCTCTTTAGAGGATAATCTGATGCGATTGTTTGGTTCTGACAGAATCTCCAAATTTATGGACACTTTTGGCTATAAAGATGGTGAAGTTTTGCAGCACCCAACTATTACCAAATCCATTGAAAGAGCTCAGAGAAAAGTAGAAGAAAATAACTTCGGCAGAAGAAAAAAGCTTTTGGAATATGATGATGTAATGAACTCACAGAGAGATGTGATTTATTCTAAAAGGAAAAATGCTTTATTTGGCGACAGACTTTCCATGGATATCAGTCACACCTTTTTTGATGTATTATTGCAACTGATAAACAGAGCAAAGGAAGATCGGGATTTAGATACTTTCAGCCTGGATTTGATACGCTACTTCTCTATTAGTCCTGATATTGAAGAAAATCAATTCCTTAATACCCCGGCCGAACAGTTAGCCGAAGACTTTTATAAATTGGCCGATGAAGCATATAAGAGAAAGCATAAGCAAATTGTAGAAACAGCCATGCCTGTTCTTAAACGTGTTTATGAGCAAAGAGGAGAAAGTGTTCGCTTCATAGGTGTACCTTTCAGTGACGGGCGTAAAACACTGCAAATAGTAGTAGAATTAAAGCCTTGTATTGAGACGGATGGAAAAGATTTGATTAAAACTTTTGAAAAGTCAATCTCCCTTGCATTAATAGATGAAAACTGGAAAGAGCATTTGCGACAAATGGATGAACTTAAAAATTCAGTCCAGATGGCCGTTTATGAGCAAAAAGATCCGCTCCTAATCTATAAGCATGAAGCCTTCAATCTATTTCAAACCATGCTTTTGGAATTGAACTATGAAATGTGTTCTTTCTTATGCAAAGCTAACATCCCGGTTCAACAACCCGAACAAGTTCGAGAAGCTCAGGTAAAAAGGTCAGATTCAAGCCACCTGAAAGCAGGGAGAGATGACATAGCAGGTATTACTACTCCGGGACAACAGGCGCCGCCACAGGGCTCAGCCGGTGGTAGTCCGCAAAGCAAACCGGATCCGATTAAAGTTGGTCCTAAAGTTGGAAGAAATGAACCGTGTCCTTGTGGAAGCGGGAAAAAATACAAACACTGTCACGGTAAGTAAATAATTTACAAATTAACACAATGAAAAAAATCAATGAACGAATCGAGCATACGCTTCTAAAACCCAATTCATCCATTAAAGAAATTAAGTCTTTGTGTGAAGAAGCTGTAAAGCATAACTTTGCCGGTGTATGCGTAATCCCATTTCATGTTAAAACCGCAAGAGAAAAGTTAGGGGAAAACAGTAAGGTAAAGTTAGTAACCGTGGTGGGATTCCCTTTTGGTTACAATTGCACCTCTTCAAAAGTTGAAGAATGTAAAAGAGCCATAAATGATGGAGTTGATGAAATTGATATGGTCATCAATCTGGCTGCTTTAAATGAAAAGAACTACAATTTTGTTTTAAATGACATTCAAAGTGTGGCAACTTATATTCATTTGCAAAATAAAATTGTGAAAGTTATCATCGAAAGTGGAACATTAGACGAGAGTCAAATTAAAAAAGCATGTGAAATTTGTGAAAAAGCAGAAGTCAACTATGTTAAAACCTCTACCGGATTTAATGGTGACGGAGCTTCAGTAGATGCCGTTAAATTAATGAGAGAAGTGCTGCCTAAAAGCATAAAAATAAAAGCTTCCGGTGGAATAAAAGACAAAAAGTTTGCAGAGGAGCTAATCTCAGCCGGAGCAGATCGATTAGGAACCTCTTCCGGAATAAACTTGATTAGCGGATAGTAGAATTTTAATAAATTATTACTATCTTAAACTAATTTTTATTTAATGATGAACTACACTGCTATCCGATTTATTCAAATAATTATCCTTGGAGCAATTCTTTGTTTTAATACGGAAGTCTTTGCCCAAAAAGATACTGCAAAAGTACATGGAGTAATTCTGGTGGAAGCAGACCCTTTAATCATGCAACTGCTGAATGCTGAAGTAGAGTATATGAAAGAGAATCCGGTTATGTCCGGTTTTCGAATACAAATTATAGAAGCCCCAAGAAGAGCAGAAGTTTTTAAAAAACAAGGTGAAGTACTTAGGGTTTTTCCGGATGTAAAAAGTTATGTCGTTTATCAGCAACCATCTTTTAAACTGAGAGTCGGAGACTACTATAATCGCTTAGAGGCTTTGAAAATGCTGAATGAAATTCAAAAACACTTCCCTGCAGCATTTGTAATCCGGGATAACGTCCAAATACATGAACCAACAAACCCTTTCGATGATTGACCCCAAGATAATTCAACAGGATGCCGAAGAGTCATTAGATTATTTAATAAATATCCGTCGGCAAATCCATCAATTTCCTGAGTTGGCTTTTGAAGAGTTTAAAACTTCAGCACTGGTAATAGAGGAACTTAAAAAGCTAAAGCATATAAAAGTTAAAACTGTTGCTAAAACAGGTGTTTTAGGCATACTTGAAGTTAATCCTGATTTTCCATACATAGGACTTCGAGCTGATATGGATGCCTTACCAATAAAAGAATTGAATAAAGTCAGTTATGTATCGCAAAATGAAGGTAAAATGCATGCCTGTGGTCATGATGCTCACACTTCTGCCCTATTAGGTGCGGCAAAAATAATCTGTAAACACAAAGACAAACTTCACCATAATATCTTATTTATTTTTCAACCCTCTGAAGAAAAATTACCCGGTGGAGCAAAAGTTATACTGGAAGAAGGTGCGCTAAAAGCCTTTAATATAAAAACAATTTTCGGACAGCATGTCTATCCGGAACTTCCTCCGGGGAAAATCGGCGTTAAAGCAGAAAAATATATGGCCTCTGCAGACGAAATCTATATAGATATAATTGGCAAAGGCGGGCACGCAGCTCTTCCCCATTATTTATGCGACCCGATTCCTATTGCGGCTGAAGTTATTCTCTCTTTACAACAAGTAATTAGTCGCAGTTCTGACCCGGTCATTCCTTCTGTTTTGTCTTTTGGTAGGATTATAGCTGAAGGTGAGACAAATATTATTCCTGAAAAAGTGCGTATTGAAGGTACATTCAGAACATTTGATGAAGTATGGCGTAAAAAAGCACATCAAATCATACACGATAAAATACACTATATCTGTAAAGCAAATGGAGCAACAGCAGACATAGATATACAGGTTGGTTATCCATTTGTATATAATAATCCGGACATCACCGCTAAATTTAATGATTTTGCTAAAAAGTATTTAGGTGATTCAAATGTCGAAAAGTTAGAACTCAGAATGACGGCAGAAGATTTTGCTTTTTATGCACAGGAATACCCTTCTTGTTTTTACCGTTTTGGAACCGGACATCCGGGAGCTAAATTACACCGGCCGGATTTTGATATAGAAGAAAACTCTCTTTCTACGGCTGCCGGACTGATGGCATGGATAGCTATGCAAAAATATTAATGGAATAGGTGAGAAAACGAATATAAATCGGGTGCAATAATTTTTTTAACAAAATCCTAAAAAGGGTAATATTAAACTTAAGTTATGGCTGGTACATTCACACAAATTTAGGCCCAATGCATATTTGCCGTTAAAGGCAGAAATAATCTTCTGCATAAAAACTTTCAAAGAAGAATATATGGAGTTTTTGGATAAATTTTTGGTACCATACGAAGATAGATTTCTTTTTGATTGGTTAAAGTGAATCATGTCACTCCTTCGGAGTTGTCTTACTATCATTGTATGTTCTATAATCCTAACACCCCTTCGGGGTTAGAGTTTTATTATCCAAAACTAGGAAACCGTCGGTACTTAAATATCAAATTATGCTTCGGGCTACCCCTATACTGTGCCACGACCGTTAGCTTTCGGAACAAGCCCGAAGGCCTTTTGTTATTATAGCAATAAATCTAATCTTTAACAAAACCCTGAAAGGGTGAAATGTGTCTGGTACTTTACACAAATGTACGTCCAATGCATATTTGC
>REEL01000142.1 GCA_007695095.1 Chitinophagaceae bacterium
TCTTGATAAAAAAGATAGAAAAAAATCAAGGGCTGTGAGACCTTGTCCTAATAAACAGGAGAGAAGACCCAAGAGCCCAAATTTCAAGAAGACCAAGATCCAAGGATGGAAAGTAGGCAGTTGGCAGCAGCAGTAGGCAGGAAAGAAGACCCAAGAGAGAAGAATGGAAAATTTATGATGGAAAATGTCAAATGTAGTGGGAGCTCCCTCCGATTGGCATCGTCGCTGCCTGAGCCACCTGTCTACCCATTAATCAACAGTTTCAATCGAAATTCGGAGATGATTCCTAACGTCAGCATGACAGATAAAGCGAAAAAAGTAAGGCTTTGCACATAATTGAAGAACTTATTGGAGATTTCTGCAATTCAAAGACTTTTTGTGTGATATCTATCGAAAAAAAGCTAATTTTGACTAAATTTTAAAAGAAAAAAGTAGGCTTTTAATGGAAAAATTTATTGTCTCAGCCAGAAAATACAGGCCGGCAAGATTTGATGAAGTAGTTGGACAGCAAAGTGTTACCGTTACTTTAAAAAATGCTATTCGTCAGAAAAAACTGGCGCATGCTTTTTTATTTTGTGGCCCCAGAGGTGTTGGGAAAACAACCTGCGCAAGAATACTGGCAAAAACCATTAATTGCGAAAATCCTACAGAAGATTTTGAAGCTTGCGGGAAGTGCAGCTCCTGCATTTCGTTATCAGAAAACAGCTCTTTGAATATTTTTGAGATGGATGCCGCTTCAAACAGCCATGTTGAGGATATTAGAAATCTGATTGAACAGGTTCGCTATGCTCCTCAAAACGGCCGCTACAAAATCTATATCATAGATGAGATACACATGCTTTCATCCAGTGCATTTAATGCATTTCTGAAAACACTGGAAGAACCTCCTGCATACACAAAATTCATTTTAGCAACTACCGAAAAACATAAAATACTGCCGACTATCCTTTCCAGATGTCAGATTTTTGATTTCAATCGCATATCCATAGATGATATAGTTCAGCACCTGGAAGAAATTTGCCAAAAAGAAGAAATTGAATATGAAGCTGATGCCCTGCATTTAATAGCTCAAAAAGCTGATGGCGGACTTAGAGATGCATTGTCAATTTTTGACAGAATGGCCAGCTTCGGGGACAGAAATATTAACTTTAAGCAAGTAGCTGAAAATTTAAACATACTGGATCATGAGTTTTATTTCAATATCACTGAACATCTTGCAGAAGGAGATACCTCGGAATTGCTTCTGATATATAGTGATATCTTAAAAAAGGGCTTTGAAGGAGATTTGTTCCTAAACGGGCTGACAGAACATTTCAGAAATCTGTTGGTAGCCGGGACAGACAAAACACTTTCTCTCCTGCAAACAGCCGGTAAACTAAAAGAAAGATACATTCAGCAATCCGGGCAGGTTCATCCTGCCTTTCTTCTAAACTGGGCTAATCTTGCTAATAAAGCTGAGTTTGAATATAGAGACAGCAAAAACAAACGACTGCATGTTGAATTGGCACTTTTAAAAATGGCGTCTCTGCACTCTATGTTTTCTATCACTGCCGACTCTACTGATACTATGCAAAAAAAAAAGCCTGAAACCGACAACTTAGGCGAAACAAAGAATGATTATTCAGGAAAGGAACCTGAGCCGAAAAGTGTGAAGGAAGAAGACAATACTCAGTCTTATGAAAATAAAAACAAACCGGAAAAAGAAACAGTACATATAAGAAAGGATAAAATCAATGAGCTAAAGTCTATTGGAATAGATAAAATCAAAGATTATAAAAACGAAGAAAATCAATCTGAAGAGCCAAAAACTACTCTATCTGAGCCTGCTGAATCGCTTAGTCAAAATGAAACTCCTGCCACCAAAGACTTAACAGCTGACAAACTTTGGGAAATATGGAAGCAGATGGCAGAAAGCTCTAACAAGCCTTCCTTAAGCAACACTTATAATCGGGAAAACCTTAGCATTAGCATTGATGACAGTAAACTGATATTGGAAACAGCAACTGAAAACACTATAAAATCAAACGAAGATTACATCATAAAAGCTTTCAGAAAGGAAACTCAAATTGATAATCTCGTTATGATTATCAAAAAAATAGAAAAAACAAGTACTTTTGCTGAAAATAAACCATTCACAAACGAGGATAAACTACATTTTTTTATTCAGAAAAAACCGGAAATGAAGTTGCTAATGGAAAAATTAAACCTCAGACTTGAATACTAAAACAAACTAAGAGAGCTATGCGTTAATAGGACTTGCTCTCATTTTTCAATTAAATTTAACATAAATGATTTCAACAAAGTTTTACAAGTACATTTTATCGATATTTTTATTTTTATCAATAAGTGTTCTCTTTGTTTCATGCACTGAAGACGAAAAAGAAATGAAATACCCCTACAAAACCGTTGAGGGAGACCCTCTCAACAGCCGAATTTACACCTTAGACAATGGTCTGAAAGTTTATTTATCAAACAACCCTCAGGAACCTCGAATACAAACATTTGTAGCGGTTCGCGCCGGCAGCAAACACGACCCCGCAGAAACTACCGGACTGGCTCACTACCTGGAGCACATGCTTTTTAAAGGTACCGATAAAATGGGGACCATTAACTGGGAAAAAGAAAAAGTACTTTTAGATAAGCTTTCAGATTTATATGAAGAACATCGCTTTACGGATGATGAGGCTGAAAAAAGAAAAATTTATGCTAAAATAGACAGCATTTCCTTTGAAGCTTCCAAACTTGCTATCCCGAATGAGTATGATAAAATGATTTCCAGCATTGGTGCCAGAGGAACGAACGCCTACACTTCTGTTGAGCAAACCGTTTATGTAAACGACATTCCGGCAAATGAACTTGAAAGATGGTTAAAGGTAGAAGCAGAAAGATTCAGAAAAGTAGTACTTCGTCTGTTTCACACTGAGTTGGAAACTGTTTATGAAGAGTTCAACATGGGACAGGCCAATGATGGCAGAAAAGCATGGAGAGCTATGACAGAAGCTTTATTCCCTACACATCAGTACGGCACACAAACTACAATCGGTGAAGGAGAGCATTTAAAAAATCCTTCTATGGTGAACATCCATAAGTACTTTGAAAAGTATTATATACCCAACAATATGGCAATTTGTCTGTCAGGAGAATTGGATTATGATGAAACCATAAGACTTATCGACAAATACTTTGGCGGTTATGAAATGGGTGAAGAACCGGTATTTACCTATGATGAACTTCCCCCAATTGAAGAGCCTGTCATAAAAGAAGTAGTTGGCAATGAGGAGCCTTTTGTATATGCCGCCTTCCGTTTTGACGGAGCTGCTTCAGACGATGCTCTTATGATTAAACTAATCAGTGGCTTGCTCAGCAACGGACAAGCGGGACTAATTGACCTGAACTTATTGCAAAGACAGCGTATCCTTGGTGGTGGCAGCTTTGAAGTAACTATGGAAGATTATAGCATACACGGTTTATACGGTTCCCCAAGACAGGGGCAAACCCTTGAAGATGTAAAAGCTCTACTTTTAGATGAACTGGAAAAAATAAAAGCGGGTGAATTCGAAGAGTGGTTGATAGAAGCCGTAATAAACAACTTCAGACTTCAGCAAATTCGTGCATACGAAAGCAACAGAGCAAGAGCTTCTGCTTTTGTAAATGCCTTTGTAAGAAGCGTACCCTGGGAAAATGTGGTTACGGAATTTGACCGTATGGAAAAAATCACCAAGCAGGATATAGTTGATTTTGCAAATAAGCATTACAGCAATAATTATGCAGTTATTTACAAACGTTCGGGTGTAGACGAGGATGTGCTGGAAGTTGAAAAGCCACAAATCACACCTATAGTAATGAACAGAGATACTCAATCAGTATTTTACACCTCATTCACAGAAATGCCTACAACTGAGTTGGATCCTGTTTTCATTGATTATGACGAAGTAATCAGCCGTGAGCAGGTTGCTAACAGATTTCCTTTCTATTATATAGAAAATGAAATAAATGAATTATTTAGCCTGAACTATATCTATGACATGGGAAAAGACCATGACAGATATCTGGAACTGGCAGTAAATTATCTCCCTTATTTGGGAACAACAAGATACTCTGCTGATGAACTAAAAGAGCAGTTCTTCAGATTAGGTCTGCGTTTTGACGTTTCCTCTTCCAGGGATAATATAAATATCCGTTTAAGTGGTTTAGAAAGCTCACTCGAAGAAGGAATAGAACTTTTTGAGCACATACTTACAAGTGCTACAGCGGATGAGCAAGCATTAAATGATTTGATTGATGGTATTTTAAAAGAAAGAGTAAACCAAAAATTAAATAAAAATGTAATTCTGCGTTCCGGAATGGTCAATTACGCTATGTTTGGAGCAAATTCACCCTTTACATATATACTTTCAGAAGAAGAATTGAAAGCAGTGGAAGCACAGTATCTGGTAGATAAAATCAGAGAATTAGCGGATTATCCGTATCGTATTTTCTATTATGGGCAGGAAAATAAAGACCGGGTAAAGGAATTGGTTGAAAACTACCGCCCTCAGGTAGAAGATTTAAGAGAAGCACCGGAACCAACAATTTTCAAGGAATTGCCGACTGAAAAAAACGAGGTATATTTCATCCATTACAATATGGTTCAGACAGATGTGATGTTTGTTTCAAGAGACAAACTTTTTGATAAAAACCTCTTGCCTTATGCCCAGCTATACTTAGAGTTTTTTGGAGCCGGTCTTTCCTCTATTGTTTTTCAGGAAATAAGAGAAGCAAAAGCATTGGCTTATTCAGCATGGTCTGTATTTTCTATGCCGGCTAGAAGTGACAATCACCATTTCCTCAGGGCTTATGTTGGTACTCAGGCAGATAAATTAGAAGAAGCAGTTGAAGCAATGATTGACCTAATGAACAATCTGCCGGATGCAAGATCTCAGTTTGAAGGCTCCAGAGAGTCTGCTATTCGTAAAATCCAAACTGAAAGAATTACCGGTCAGAGTATTTTTTGGGATTACGAAGCTGCCAAGAAAAGAGGCTTAGATTTTGATGTCAGAGAGCTGACCTATAATGAATTGCAAAAAATGGATTTTGAAAAGTTCGGAGCATTTTTTGACGAATACATTAGCGACAGAAACTATAAGTTTTTAGTTTTGGGAGATAGAAACAATGTTGACTTTGATGTACTTGCCCGTTTGGGTGAAGTCAAAAAAATAGATTTAGACGAATTATTTGGTTATTAACAGAATTTTAAAATTATGGCTGAAGTAATAAGAATGCCCCGCATGAGCGACACTATGGAAGAAGGGGTAATTGTTGAATGGAATAAAAAAGTTGGCGATTCAATAAAAGCCGGTGATATTTTAGCTGAAGTTGAGACTGACAAAGCTACTATGGAATTAGAAAGCTATCAGGAAGGAACTCTTTTATACATTGGAGTTGAAAAGGGAGATACTATTCCTGTGGATGCTATTTTAGCAATCCTGGGTGAGAAGGGTGAAGATTATAAAAGCATCTTGGAAGAGGAAAAAAAGGCTGAATCAGCTAAACCAAAAGAAGACGATGCTGATGAATCTGATAGTGAGAAAGAGGAAGAAAGTGCAGAAAAAGCAGAACCTAAAAAAGAAAAAGAAAGTGAAACAGACACTGAATCGTCAAAAGACGGAGACAGAGTAAAAATCTCTCCTTTAGCCAGTAAAATGGCAAAAGAAAATGATATTGACGTAAATCAGCTTAAGGGAAGCGGAGATGGCGGAAGAATCATAAAGCGCGATATAGAAGAATATATTGAAAAAGGTCCTCAGCAAACATCTGTTGCTCCTACAGTAGCCGGAAAAGAAGCTTTCGAAGAAAAGAATGTAAGTCAGATGCGCAAAACGATAGCCAAAAGACTTTCTGAAAGTAAGTTTACGGCTCCTCACTTTTATCTGACAGCCTCTATCAGAATGGATAAAGCAGTAAAAGCAAGAGCTTCCATGAATGAAGTCAGTGAAACTAAGATTTCATTTAATGACTTAATTATAAAAGCTGCTGCCATGGCTTTAAGGAGCCACCCTCAGGTGAATGCTTCCTGGCGAGATACCACCATCAGATATAACAAACATATTCATATTGGAATGGCTGTTGCCATGGATGAAGGACTGTTGGTTCCTGTTATTCGATTTGCCGATATGCTGAGTTTGAACGAAATTTCAGCCACGGCAAAAGATTTCGGACAAAAAGTAAAAGATCGCAAACTACAGCCTTCAGACTGGGAAGGAAATACTTTCACGATTTCTAATCTTGGAATGTTTGACATAGAAGAATTTACGGCGATTATTAATCCTCCGGATGCTTGTATTTTAGCAGTTGGCTCTATCAAAGAAGAAGCCGTCGTTGAAAATGGAGAAATTAAAGCCGGACATACGCTGCGTGTTACACTTTCCTGCGACCACAGAGTGGTGGATGGCGTGACCGGTGCTAAATTCTTAAAGACTTTCAAAGACTTACTGGAAGATCCGGTTAGAATGTTGATCTAAGCTTTTTTCTTAACTGATTAAAGTTCCTATTTTTCTGCTAAGGAATAGATTCCTATGTGATATTTTTTTCACAATGATTTCTGTTGTCCCTGCTTGACTGAAAATTTTTCATAAATAACTACACAATTAATCCCAAAGGGGTTAAAATGACTATTAGCTCTGCAAACATATTGATTGTTGCAAGCTGTTGTTCATGGGTAATTAAAATATCAGGCCGAAAAAAATAAATACCTCAAAGATTTGAACAGTCTTTCATCTAAAGATTAACAAAATTTTCAAACCTTACCTTAATACATTTTTTGCATTTAAAGCGTTATATTTGTAAAATATTTACGAAAATAAAGCATAGAGTTATGATTCAAGAGTTTTCATTATCTAATTTCTTATCTTTTAGAGAAAAGCAAACAGTTAATCTTTTAGCATCTGCCGATAAGACGCATTTGAATGAACTCACATTCGAACCGAAAAAAGGCATTAAAATACTCAAGTTATTAATGATTTATGGAGCAAACGCTTCGGGTAAGTCTAATCTTTTGGAAGCAATTCAAACACTTTGGGTGATGTTAATTTCTCCTGAAGAAAAAGAAAATAGTAAAATAAGTTTTTATAAACCATTTAAATTAATGTCTGACAAACCCACAGAATTTGATATAATTTTTTGGGTAGGAGAAAGAAAATTTAAGTATAAAATAGAGTTTAATGAAAATGAAATTTTATATGAAAAATTAGAATACGTCACTGATTCAGGAGTTATGTCTGATTTTTATGAAAGAATAAAAGGCAAAGACATCAAATTTGGCAGCACCGTTGATATTAAAGCAAAAGTTAAAAGTGATTTTAACAAGGAAACTTTAAAGAACCATACTGTATTGTCAACTTTAAACAAAAAAAACATTAACGCCCCAAAAATTCTTATTGAATTGTATGAATGGATAAAATTTAGTGTTCTTAAATTGGGAGTTTATAACAATGCGGTTGAAATAGCTGAATATGCTAGCAAAAACCCAAAGGCAAAAGAGTTTTTATTAGATTTATTACAAAGTGCGGATTTCAATATAACTGATTTTAAAATTGTTGAAACTAAAATAAATGATGACTTATTAGATGAAATTTTAAAAAATGATTCTTTACCTACATCAATAAAAGAAAAGTTGTTAAAGCCACAAAAACAAGTCTTATTCACCCATAACAATGATAAAGAAGAGTTTCAAATTGATTTCAGAATGCAATCCGCTGGAACCAGGGTATATTTTCGTTTGGCTAGATTGTTAATCGAGTTAGGAAATAATGGGAAAATTGTATTAGAAGACGAGTTAGAACATAGTCTACATTATGATTTATTATTGCATTTTCTAGAAACTTTTTTACGTTATGAAACAAGTAGTCAATTAATTTTTACTACCCATAACCAAATGTTACTTGGTGAGGATTGGATGATTAGAAGAGATATGATATGTTTTATAGAAAAATCCGGAAATAAATCCAATTCAGAAATATATAAAGCCTCAGATTTAGGTTTGCATAAAAATTTGTCACTTCTTAATGCGATTAAAATTGGTAAGTTAGGAGCGAAACCAAATTTAGGTTCAACTATTTTAAATAATATGTAGTATGAAGAAGTCCATTGCAGTAATTGGAGAAGGGATTACTGAAAAATATTACATTGAGTCTCTTAAAGGGATATCCCCCTTTACTATAATACCACGTGAATTAGGAATTAAAGCCTCTAGTTTAAAAAGCTTATCTAAAAATATCAAATTGGCTATTGATAAAGGTTTTGATGAGGTCTATTGCTTAATAGATATGGATAGTAAAACAAGTGGTAAATCAAAAAATGCTTATTTAGCATTAAAAAACAAATATCATAATAGAGTCTTTTCTAAGAAAAATAAAGGAATTGAATCAATAGTTTTTTTCATTGAAACAGAGAGATGCACTGAATTATGGTTTTTGTATTACTTTTCTAATGTAGCAATTACTAGAAAATTTAATAGCTATAAAGAATTAGAAGAAGAATTGAGGAGATATAGGCCAAATTATGAGAAAACAATAAAATATTACAAATCATTGGGAAATATTCACAAAGATTTTGAAAGTAATAGCCCTAAAGGTTCTATTAAAAGAGCTTACAGAAATTCAAATACTTCTTTATTAAGCAAAATAATTGACAATAGGAATTATTCCTATAGCGAAATGCATTTGTTGATAAAAGGGCTTGGTATTTATTCTGAAGATGATTGATTTTAAGCTTTTGACCCTTCCTACAGCACTAAAATAATTTGTTCAGTCTATCCCAAAAAATACAAACCACATTAGTTAGCGATAAAAATGCGAATAGTTTTTTGGATATTTTGATCTGACAAATACAAGAAGTAAATACCTTCCGGCAAGTCCGGAATATTAATTCTATTCATGCCTGCTGTTAGTTTTGATTGCTTAATCAAACGGCCTTCTTTACTGTAAAAATTCATGTTTGCAGCTGAGCTATAGTCCGTGGGTAATTCAATATAAAAATGTTGATTCCTAACCGGATTTGGATAAGTTTTCACTTCTAAAAGATTTGAAACCTCCGCTAAATTTGTACAATCTTCTACAAAAACCGTTATAGAGCCGGTATTTGCGCAAGCATTTACATCTGTACCGGTAACAGTATAAGTTGTAGTAGATTCCGGTGTAACCACTATAGAACTATCGGTAGAACCACTTGCCGCCCATTCATAGGAAAGCGCTCCGGTAACCATCAAACTGGCCGACTCCCCTTTGCAAATAGTATCGTTCCCGGCTATGGAAATAAACAATTCCGGCTTGGGATTTACACTCACCGAAATACTGGTATCTGCCGAACAACCATCAGTATTAGTTGCTGTGATTAAGTAAGTAGTCGAACTTTGAGGACTAGCAACTACACTTTCAGAGTTTGAATTATTCAAACTTCCTGCCGGTGACCATAAGTAACTATCCGCTCCCGAGACAAACAGATCTATGCTTTCATCTTCACAAATAATCGTATCAGATGAGGCTTGCAGAACCGGTAGTTCACTAACTGACAAAAAATCCTGTTTAACTATAGTCGTATCATTTCCGGTATTTGAATCAGAAATTGTTAAGGACACATTTTTGCTGCCCGGATTAGAGTAAACAACACTGTGCGGACCTTTACCCGTAGCTGTTTGAGGGCTGGCTCCATCCCCGAAATCCCACATCCATCCATCTATATCACCCGAAGAGTTATCCGCAAATATAATTGTATCGCCTAAACAATTCCCTCCAGAACTTATACCAAAATCAGCTATGAGTGTATCCCCCGGTATTGTTGGGGGTACAAAATTAACAGTAAACTGATCTACGTAAACGTTTGTATTTGAGCTCCCCTGAAATGCCCCGGCCACGGATGAAACATAAAAAGTGATATCCCCATCAGGATTCGCCGGCGCTGTCCATTGAAACGTCCAGCTATTATTCCCCGAAGCCTGAAAATGTGAAATATATTCTCTACCGTTAAATCCGGTTGCCAAACCTGTATTGGAAGCATTTAATACCGCAAACTGCCCTGCCGGATCATTTGATTGCGTCAAAGCTGTAGATTGAAAGCCAAATCTTGACTTGGCGGCATCCTGAACGGTAACATCTATATTATATGTTTCGCCTGCTTCAAATTCAAAATTTCCGTTATCAAAATCGAAAAGCAAATTTGAAAGATTGGGCTTCGGATTATTTCCTCCATGACAAGAGGCACAAGTTTGTTCACCGGGAGCACCACTTCTCGCTGTAGGAGGTTGATTTGAATTATTGTAAACGGTTAAGGAAGCAAAAAATAAAGACAAAAAAAGGACTATGGATACGTAAACTTTTTTCATAATGATATTTTTATTCACCAAATTGTTATGTAATAGGTTTATATACAATCAAAAACAAAACAAGTTTATAAAAACTCTATTTTAATTTACTGAGTTTTTTCTTAACATCTGCAATTCTATTCTCTAAATCACCTTCAGCAATCATAAAAGGAATCTTATGTTGTTCGAGATATTGGTGATATTTTTCAAAAATTTCATCTCTTTCCTTGGGGTGTTCCCTTAATGGATCTGGCTCCCATTCCATATCCGGCTTACATAATACATGCAAATCATAAGCAGCCGGATTATATAAGCTTTCTATTTCTCTGGGTACATTATTAAAAACATACTTTGCCCAAATAATAATCACCAAAAGATTTGTGTCACAAAACAAGAAATTATCTTTTACCTTTCTCCCTATTTCATTTTCCCAATTAAGCTGCTTATTAGCAATCTCATATAAATCTTTTTGTTTGTAGTTAGCTCCGTTTACTGTTAAATAAAAACGGGCATATTCAGGAACCCATTCTGTTCCATATTCTTTAGCAAGTTTTTTAACCAAAGAAGATTTTCCACTACATTCCGGACCAACAATTGCGACTTTACGAGCATTCATAATTAACTCAATTTAACAAACTTATTTCTACTTTCATACTTTTTCTTCCACAACCAAAAACCGTATATAGCAATTATGGTGTATAACAAATATAAAAATGTACTGAAATAAAGTCCCCTGTTAAAATACAGGATTATAGAAACTGCATCAATTACAATCCAAAAAAGCCAGTTTTCCAGAATTTTTCTCACAACCATCCAGGTCGCTATAAAAGCAAAAACTGTCGTAAAAGCATCTAAATAAGCATCCTCATTATTTAAAAAGTAATCAAAACTAAAACCGGCTGAAAAAGTTAGGAGAATACCTGCTGATATAGTCACAAACCATTGTTTTTGAGTCAAACGACTGATGTGCAACTCCTGCTGATTTTTTTTGCCATATACCCATTGATACCAACCTACGAAAGCCATTATCAGATAAAAAAACTGTAAAATCGTTTCCAGATATAATCCAACATCAAAGACCAGATACATATAAATAGTCGTGCTTATGGCAGCAAAAGGCCAGCATAAAATATTTTCCCGGCTTGCCAGAAAAACATAGGCAAGTGCTGTAATTATACCGGCAACTTCTAACCAGTTCGGATTTTTAAACGCTTCTGTAAAAGCTGCTATAATCTCTTCCAATTCTTGTTAATTCAAGCGGTTAAATCTCTTCCCACCCATTTCATCACAAATACGGCCGGGTACTTTTCCCAAACAACAGGCAATTCTTTTTTCAATAAATCCAGAATAATACTCAGCTCTCCGAAAATCTGAGTACTCATGACATTCACCTCTACTTTAAGCTGTTTATCCTGCTTAACTTTATTAATAAAATCCTCTATAACTGTAATGTATTTTTCATCCAATGGATACAAACTGATTTCTAATGATACACGCATAATATTTATTTTGAGATTTACCGAAACTTTGAACACTACTTTTTATCATGTATGTATTTTTTTTAATTTCACATACTTTTCATTACAGTCAAAACGAATCAAAGTTCCCAAAGGTAAAGAATTGTTTGATTTAACATGTCCGGCCGGACAATAAAAGGCAAGTGGATAATCAAATGGTTTCACTACTCTCTGAATAATCTCTATTGCCTCAGAGCCAAAAGGGACTTTATTATCTCTCATTTCTGTCATTCCCCCAATAATCAGTCCACCCAGCTCATTTAGCTTACCACTTCTTAAAAGCTGCATCATCATACGGTCAACATGATAGAGGTATTCGTCGAGGTCTTCCAAAAAAAGAATGGCATTTTTAGTGGAAACTTCACTTACCGAGGCTGATAAGCTGTAAAGAACCGATAAATTTCCCCCTATTAGACGACCTTGAACTTGTCCGTAACGGTTTTTTTCACTGCTTTGCCATTCCAGAAAGAAATCCTCCCCAAAAAGCTGTGTTTTCAATTGATCCAAAGATTCTTTTGCTATTTTACCAAATTCAAAAAGCAAGGGTCCATGCAATGTGCAAACGGCAAAATTTTCCTGTACATGAGCATGAATAACCGTCACATCACTATATCCGATTATCCACTTTGGGTTTTCTGCAAAACCCTCAAAATTCAGCTTATCAATAATCCGAACCGTACCATAACCTCCTTTTGCACAAAAAATAGCTTTTATCTCATCATCATCTAACATTTGCTGAAAATCCTGAGCCCGCAAATTATCATCTCCGGCAAACTGATTATCCTCAGCATCAATGGTCTGCCCGTAAACTACTTCCAACCCCCAGCTTTCAACCACTACGGCAGCTTCCGCAAGTTCATTCTTCATACACTTTCGGGCGGTACTCACAAATGCAACCTTGTCCCCTTCTTTTAATGCTGCCGGTCGTAACATACAATTCATTTAATGCTAAAAAAATCTATTTACAATATTAAAGCTTTCGTCAAAATATTTCTATTCCTTTAAAAATAAGTAATTTAGCAAAAAAAAGTACAATGGCCCAAAAACCTGTAACCGTAACCTCTGCCCTCCCCTATGCAAACGGGCCAATTCATATTGGCCATCTGGCCGGCGCGTATCTTCCTGCCGATATATTTGTCAGATATATGCGACTAAAAAAAGAGGATGTTGTATTTATTTGCGGTTCCGATGAGCACGGTGTTCCCATTACACTCAGAGCCAGAAACGAAGGGAAAAGTCCTCAGAATGTAGTTGATTTTTACCATACAATGAACAAAAAAAGCTTTGAAGGCATAGGAATATCTTTTGATATTTATCACAGAACATCTTCAAAGTTGCATCACGAAACAGCCGCTGACTTTTTCACCCATCTGCATAAAAAGAATTTACTTGAAGAAAAAGAAAGCGAACAGTATTACGATCCGGTTGAAAAAACTTTTTTAGCTGACAGATATATAAAAGGAACCTGCCCCTCCTGCGGTTTTGAGGAAGCTTATGGCGATCAGTGTGAAAAATGCGGAACAAGCCTTAGCCCGGACGAATTAATCAATCCCCGTTCGGCCATTAGCGGTGAAGTGCCTGTTAGAAAAAAAACCACCCACTGGTACATTCCCTTAGATAAAATTCAAGAAGAATGGTTAGAGGAGTGGATAAAAACAAAAAAATATAAACCCGGTGAGGCAACGACTTCATTCAAAAGTCATGTTTACGGTCAATGCATGAGTTGGTTAAATCAGGGACTGAATGCCAGAGCAGTTACCCGCGACCTTGACTGGGGAGTGAAAGTTCCTTTAAAAAATTCCGAAGGAAAGGTGTTATATGTTTGGTTTGACGCTCCTATCGGATACATTTCAGCTACAAAAGCCCTCTTACCGGATGATTGGGAAAAATACTGGAAAACAACCAATGGCAATAACCCCCGTCTCATTCATTTTATCGGGAAGGATAATATCGTTTTTCATTGCATTATCTTCCCGGCTATGTTAAAAATGCATGGAGATTATGTGTTGCCGGAAAATGTACCCGCAAATGAATTTATGAACCTACAAGGTGGTAAAATATCCACCTCCAGAAACTGGGCGGTATGGCTGCATGAATACCTTGACAACTACCCGGGCAAGGAAGATGTCCTCCGCTATTGCCTTATAGCAAATATGCCGGAAAACAAAGACAGTGAATTTACCTGGGAAGATTTTCAAAACAGAAACAACAGTGAGCTGCTTTCCATACTCGGCAATTTCATAAATAGAATTCAGGTATTGACCGGTAAATATTATGATTTTAAAGTGCCGGAGGTTTCGGATAGCACGTTAAAAAGCTTTTTAGAAGAAAATCATCCCCAACTCATTTTGTCCATTACTGAATCGCCTGATAAAATCGGAAAATTCATAGAAAGCTATAATTTTAAATCTGCCTTGAATGCTTTTATGGATTTTGTGAGAAGCGGAAACAAATTTCTGACAGACGAAGAGCCCTGGAAATTACAAAAAACGGATCCGGAAAAAACGAAAGTAGTCCTTTTTACATGCATTCAACTCTTGGCACGCTATGCTATTACCATGCACCCTTTTCTGCCTTTTACTGCCAAAAAAGTTTTCGATATGCTCGGTTTAGATGAGGCTGAACTAACATGGGATTCAGCGAAAAAAGAAGTACTGGTTCTAGGCAACACAACCATTAAAAGCGTCGGACACCTTTTCAGTCCTATAGAAGACGAAACCATACAAAAAGAAATTGCCAAATTGAGTAAAAAAGAAAACACATCAGAGGTAAAGCAGGAAGACGCAAAGTCTGCTGAAATAAAAGCCGCAAAAGAAGAAGTAACTTTTGACGAATTCGTGAAAATAGATTTACGGGTGGGTCAAATCTTAACGGCTGAAAAAGTAAAAAAAGCAGATAAACTGCTGCAATTTGAGGTAGATATGGGCTTTGAAAAGAGAACTATCGTGTCGGGTATAGCGGCCTTTTTTAAACCGGAAGAATTAATAAATAAAAAAGTTGTGGTCGTTTCAAATCTCAGCCCCCGAAAAATAAGAGGTGTTGAATCGAAAGGAATGATTTTGATGGCAGAAAGTCCCGGGGGTGATTTACGTTTGGTAGAACCGGCTCCCGGAAGCAATCCCGGAGATACTGTTTTATAGAAAATCAGCTATTCTGAATTCCCGGAATCTACATTTGCTCCTGCCGGCTTTTCTTTAGTGAAAAGTTGCTGCCAGGTATTTTTTGAGAAACGACTTTCGCGAATTTTCGGATAGTTCATGCAAAATTTAATCACTACAAAAGTCACTATTAAGCCTATGATTGCCCCAAAAAACACATCTATCATAAAGTGCTGCATAAGATAAACTCTTGAAAAGCCTGCTGCTGCGGCAAAAAATATACAAACAACCCCCCATATCACTTTTCTGGACAATAGGGACAGCAATAAAAAAAGAGAAAAAACGGTAGCCGTATGCCCGGAAGGAAATGTTTGATATGAATGCATTACAACCCCTTCCACAAACTGTATTTCTTCTCCCTGCAAGTCAAAAAATCGTCGTGGGCGCGGCATTTCAGAAAAGAAAAACTTTATACCCTGCACAATGATAGAAATACATAAAAAAGACAACAAACCGGATAAGGTCCAGAACAACTTATAAAAACCTAAAATAAAGAGAACCAATATAAAAAATAAACCATTCCCAAGAGAAGTGGTGTAATAAAAGAAAGTGTTTAAAAACGGATTGTGATGTTGGTTAACCAATAACTCAAATTCACCCTTTTCAAAGAAAAGCATTATCCATCCGATGATAACAATAAACAGAAAGCTTGCTGAAACAAAATAGGGATTGAATTTTTTTCTGATTTTCATTACAAAAGTTAAAGTAGCATCAATTGAACCTTTTAAAAATTCTCACAAAGCTATATAAATATAAAATCCACTTGTAGTATTTTTCCTTATTAAACAGTCCGGAATCTTTATTTGCTTTATACGTCAGCCAAATCCCAAATGGCAATAATGAAAAAATTGGCAATCCCATTCCTATGATAGAGTTAAAAACAAATTTCTCGGCAAGCTTTTCACCTGTCATAGATAATACATGGTAGAAAACAAACAATATTATGGAGAGAAGCATCGGCATTCCAAAGCCTCCCTTTCGAATAATGCTTCCCAAAGGAGCACCGATAAAAAACAACACCAGACAGGCAATTGAAACAGCAAACTTACGGTATAATTCAATTTCATGTTTACGATAATTAATGGCATTATAACTTACATCCCGTTGAGACACACCCACAAAACTTTTGACATTACGTGCATTATTCAATGCTATCTGCATCGTTTTTGTTCTTTCATCTTCCTCTAAACCATTCCAACCCGAAAAAACTTCCGGCGGACTTTTTCCATAGAAAAGATAGGATAAACTGTCGGGATCCTGCGCCAAAAAATAAAGATAAGGATGGATATAATCTTTCATACGCGCCAGACGTTCTGTACGCTCAATAATCATTGTATCCATTGCTGTCTTCAGCTGTCCTATATTGAGCATGCGATGATGATCACTCCATAAATTCTCGTCTGTACGAGTCATTGAAAAGTCTGAGAGGTCAAAAGCCTTTTGCCACTCTTTAAAATGATTCGTTATATGCTCATACTCCGGTTCTGGACCTGAAGACCGCATCTCCCGATATTCTACTCCATCATACAGCCTCAACACTAAGTACATTTCATCTTCTGTGGTGTACATTTCCCCGGAATCTGCCAGTAATACATGATCATTTCCCCGGCCACTGCTAAGGTCATAAATCATTACATCATAAATTGTCCGGTCGTCGCTACCTTTAGAGCCCACACGTATACTAAAGCCTTCTATTCCATTATAAAAAACACCTTCCCTGATATTAAAAGCCGGTTTTTGCTTTCGAATGTCATATAAAAGAGAAGAAAACTTGAGATTAGCAACCGGCAAAACGTTGTTGGCAAAATAAAACGCCAAACCGGAAAGTATAATACTGGCAATAATAAGCGACCGCATAAAGCGAAGCAGCGAGACACCACCGGATTTAATGGCCACCAATTCATACCGCTCTCCGAGATTCCCAAAAGTCATGATTGAAGCCACAAGTATGGCAAGTGGTAAAGCCAAAGGCACAAAGCTGGCTGATGCATAAAATATCAGCTCAAGCACCAAATACCACTCCAAACCCTTCCCTACCATATCATCGATGTATTTCCACAGAAATTGCATCACTATGATAAATAGCGTTATAAAAAAAATCAGTATAAACGGGCCTATGAAAGCCCTCAATACCATACTGTCAATTTTTTTCATAAAAGGAAATAGATATTAAGTGAAAAACTGTATCTTATCATCGCTGAAGTTTCTAAAGATTTTTACTTTTAAGTTTCATTGCAATTTAAATCTTTTATTTTTTTTATCATCAATTAAAACAACTGTCTTTTAAAATCGCTCTAAAATGAATATTAACTCAAATCAATTAAAACTTCTACAAAATGCTGAATGGCTATATGAAAAACAACAAATTCTGTTAAATATTGAAAAATTACTGTGGAAAATTGCAGATAATATTAAAAACCGGGCCGGTGAAAGCCTTGAGTTTATGCCTGAAAAGACAGATATAAAAAGCGGGAAGCTTTCCAGAGGTGAAAATCTAAACCGTTTACCATATAGAATACTGGATTTCCCACGATTGTTTTCCAATGACCAGTTCTTTGCTTTTCGCTATCTTTTTTGGTGGGGGAATCATTTTGAATGTACCTTTATTTCTGACGACACAGCCATTAACAAGCATATCATCAAAGCATTGCAAACTATGGACATTTCTAATCTATATTGTTTTCATGGAAAAGGAATACTAAAAATGGACATTTCCGATAAATCAGCACATTTTAAATTGTTTTCGGAAACAAACTTTGAGGAGAAAGCACCCACAACCCTGAGGCTTTCCTGCTTTTATGATCTTTCAGAATGGTCAAAAATCCCTGAAGAAGGGTATCAATTTTATAAGCTAATAGCGGATGCCTATGGAAAAAATTAGCTGCCAATCTGCTGAAGCAATGTTTTCACCTGACTTTCCCATAGTCTGACCTGATCTTTTTTATCGATATCATCTGCAAAATCAGTAATAATCAGAATGGTATCTCCGGTGACCTCAGAGCGCTCAATTCGAAACTCGAAATAATACTCAGGCTCATCATAATCCCAGCGAAACTTTATAAAACTGTTTTCTTCTTTCTCCAATAGAATTGCTTTATCCTCCGATTGATTCCAGAAAAATGAATAGACATCATCTTTATAATCAACATGATCGGCAAACCATTGAGATAAACCCGAAGTGGTAGATAAAAAATTGAACAGAATAACGGGAGATGATTTTATCACGAACTCCATTTGAAATTTTTCTTTTTTCCTCATCTTAATAGATTTTGCATTTTAGATTAACCGGGTTTCAGTTTTTAGCCTGAAACAATTTTAAATAAAAAATGTAAGTTTTTCACATTTATTACTTAAAACATTTTTAGAATAGCTGAAAATAGTAATAAAAAATTCAATTCAATTGCTTTTCTGAAACTGTTTTTTTTCAACTGATTTAAATGAATCGTTTTGAATACTTATAACAAGATTTTTATTTACAAATTGTTCATTTCACTTTTGTAAAAATCCAATTAGCTGAATATATAAATTTTCAGCTTGACATTTTGTATGAAAGGCTAAATATCATCTGAATTAAAGGCAATTATTTTTTATCTTTGCCCCTTTATTTTAAAACCCAATCAAATCATCTGAAATGCCCCAATTTGAACAGGAACTGCAACTTTGGATAAACAAGGAAAAGGCAGCTATTGAGTTGTCAAATGTAGTAGGCCACTTATGGCTGGACAAGTCTATAGAGCTTATGTTGTTCAGGAGACCACTTTTTGATGTCAGCATCACAGAAATTTTGAATGACCATCTGTTTGCAAAAAAATATGTTAAAGAAAGTAATCTGGATGTTTTTCTCACGCTAAAATTGGCAAAAGCTCTTTCAGAAATTGAAATTGCTCCTTCAAGAATAGATATCGGCAGATTGGCAAAAGAATTTATAGAAGAAAAGGCTGATGAAAAAGACATAGATTTATTTTTAAAAACAAAATTAAAGAATCATCTGGGGCATGAAAGTTTTGAATTAAAACCGAAAGATGTTGTTTTATATGGTTTTGGCCGAATTGGAAGAATTGCTGCCAGAATATTAATTGGAAATGCCGGCAAAGGTGAACAGCTCAGACTGAGAGCAATCGTAACCCGCACCAATAGCGATGAAGATATTATTAAAAGAGCCTCCCTTTTGAGAAAAGACTCCATACACGGCAAATTTGGAGGCACTATCATTGAAGACCTGGAAAATAAAGCCCTAATCATCAATGGTCATATCGTAAAAATGATTGCTGCAAACAGTCCGGCAGAGATAAACTACAATGATTACGGCATTAAAAGTGCGCTTTTGATAGATAATACCGGTGTTTGGAGAGACAGGGAAGGATTGTCTGCTCACCTAAAGTCTACCGGCATAGATAAAATTTTATTAACCGCTCCGGGTAAAGGAGATGTACCGAATATCGTACATGGAATCAATCATCAGGAATTTGATATTAGCAAAGAAAGAATTTACTCAGCGGCTTCTTGTACTACCAATGCCATAGTTCCGGTTTTAAAAGTTACAGACGATGCTTTTGGAATTGAGGATGGACATATAGAAACTGTACATGCTTACACCAATGACCAGAATTTGCTGGATAATTTTCACAAAAAATTCAGAAGAGGCCGTTCAGCACCTTTGAATATGGTTATCACGGAAACAGGTGCGGCTAGTGCGGTAACAAAAATACTCCCGGAATTAGACGGAAAATTAACTGCCAATGCAGTAAGAGTACCGGTTCCAAATGCCTCTTTAGCTATTTTACACCTGGGTTTCAGCAAAAAGGTTACCGTTGAAGAAGTCAATGAAACATTAAAAAGAGCGGCTTTAGAGGGTAATTTGGCAGAGCAAATTGATTTCTCTATTTCCACGGAAATGGTTTCTTCCGATATTGTCGGGAACCCGCATGCTTTAATCGTAGACAGTAAAGCGACATTAGTTTCCAAAGATGGGAAAAAAGCTGTAATTTACGCCTGGTATGATAATGAATACGGCTATACCAGACAAGTAATCCGTTTATCCAAATATCTTTCAGGCGTTCGTCGTTTGAGATATTATTAAGAAAAATAAGTACTCATAAAAACATAATACTATGTTTGATAATTTAAGTGAAAGACTCGAAGGTGCCTTTAAAACCCTAAAAGGTAAAGGCAGTATCTCGGAGATTAATATTGCAACCACTCTGAAAGAAATCAGAAGAGCATTGGTTGATGCTGACGTAAACTTCAAAACGGCAAAAAGCTTTACCGAAAAGGTTAAGGAAAAAGCGCTGGGAGAAAAAGTTTTAACGGCTGTACAGCCCGGACAGTTAATGGTTAAAATCGTGAAAGACGAGCTGACCGAGCTGATGGGTGGCAATGCCAGTGATATCAATCTGGAGGGTAAACCTTCCATTGTTTTAATATCAGGTTTGCAGGGTTCGGGTAAAACCACCTTTTCAGCGAAGCTGGCAAACTTCATCAAAAACAAAAAGAACCGCTCTGTACTAATGGTTGCCGGCGACGTTTACAGACCTGCGGCTATCAAACAGCTTCAAATACTGGGTGAGCAGGTCGGCATTGAAGTTTTTACTGAAGAAGGAAACACCAATCCGGTTGATATAGCTAAAAAGGGACTTGCCTACGCCAAAGAAAGAGGACTTCAAACGGTGATTATCGATACTGCCGGTCGTTTGGCTGTTGACGAGGCAATGATGACCGAGATATCTACTTTAAAAAGAGAGTTAAACCCTACCGAAACCCTATTCGTTGTGGATGCCATGACAGGTCAGGATGCTGTAAATACGGCTAAAACCTTCCATGAACGTATAAATTTTGACGGAGTTGTCTTAACCAAATTAGATGGTGATACCCGTGGAGGTGCGGCATTATCTATCAATTACGAAGTCAGCAAGCCGATTAAGTTTGTGAGTCGTGGTGAAAAGTTAGACACTTTGGATGTTTTTCATCCGGAAAGGATGGCCAATCGTATTTTGGGGATGGGTGATATTGTGTCCTTTGTGGAAAAAGCACAGGAACAATTTGATAAAGAAAAAGCGGCCAAGCTTCAGAAAAAAATCCGTAAGAATCAGTTTGACTTCAATGACTTTTTAAGTCAGCTGGGGCAGATAAAAAAGATGGGTAACATCAAGGACTTAGTAGGTATGATACCCGGTATGGGCAAAGCTATAAAAGATGTAGATATAGATGACCAGCAATTTGTTAAGCTGGAGGCCATGATACAGTCGATGACACCTGAGGAGCGTGAAAATCCGGAATTACTGAATGGAAACAGAAGGAAGCGGGTAGCTGACGGAAGCGGAAACAGTATACAGGAAGTCAATCAGTTCATTAAGCAGTTTGATGAGATGAAGAAGATGATGAAGACCATGAACAAGATGGGCAATCCCGGAAAAATGTTAAAAGGCATGCCAAATATCGGCAAGCAATAAAACAAAAAAGGAACTTTACACGGGCATATTGTGTATAAAGATATGCATGGGGCTGACCGGTATCGACAGGTTGGTTCGGTGTATGTAAGCATGCCGAGCATTGTATGTTAAGCTCGTAAATCCTAATGTACAAACACTTCAAATGGCGAGAATAACTACGCCATGGCTGCTTAATACCAATTTGTATTAAGTGCCATTGCTCCCGGAAAGTTTTTTTTCGGTATCTTTTCAAGGGGAGTATCGAATCAACCGAAATAGTTTGGCGGGTTGTTCCACCCAAAGAATGAAACAAATAGGAACTTACGGTGTATGCCGGTGGGCTGCTTTACCTACATATACCCGACAATTAAATAGCAGATAAGCATGTAGAAAGCATATGTCAGCTTTCTCTGGACGAGGGTTCGAATCCCTCCAGCTCCACAAGACAAAATCCCAACAGGCTGTTTACAGTGTGTTGGGATTTTTTGGTTTTTGGGAGGTAAAATTTAAAATAAATAAAAGAGAGATGAAAAAGTGGACTAAAAAGGCGTGGATTTTGGATAAAGTCAAGTGTATCAGTGAGTACACAATCTTGCAGCAAACTGTCTAAACCATGATTTTTAGGATTGTGGGATTGCTTGATTTATTGAATCCTTTTGCATTTCTACGTTTTGAAATCATA